>JAIXVO010000467.1 GCA_027482985.1 Cyanobacteriota bacterium | reverse complement strand
GGGTTACGCAGTCGTGATGTTTTACTTCCTGGTGGGGTCTGCCGTGACGAAGGTGGGCATGGCGGCCAAGGAAGCGGCGGGCATTGCCGAGAAGCGATCGGGCGCACGGGGACCGGAAAATGTTTGGGGTTCAGCATTGGTGGGGGCGTTGTGTGCGTTGGGAGTCTGGCTATCCATCCAGTTGCTTCCCGGCGTGACCACGGCTTGGCTCACGCCTTTGCTGCTCCTGGGCTATGTCGCGAGTTTCAGCACCAAATTGGCCGATACCTGTGCCAGTGAGATTGGCAAAGCGTATGGGCAACGCACTTTTTTAATTACAACGCTTAAACCCGTGCCGCGAGGGACAGAAGGGGCTGTGAGTTTAGAAGGCACTCTGGCCGGGATTGTCGCCGCGATCGCGCTCTCCCTAGTGGGCTGGTTAGTGGGACTAATCCCGCTAGTGGGGATTCCAATTTGCGTAGTGGCGGCGTTCATTGCGACGAATTTGGAAAGTGTGATTGGCGCAACCTTACAAAACCAATTTGAGTGGCTGACGAATGAAGTTGTGAATATCATTAATACTTTCATTGGAGCCGTCGTCGCCGGGACGATCGCACTGATATTGAAAACCCTATTCCACTTCGCTTAAACTCTATGTTGACTACTGGATTACAGGGCTGGAGTGCCGCTAGCCGCTTTGACCAATGCCTGAAAAATGCGTTGATGGGCGGGATGATGGGGAGAGAGTTCGGGATGCCATTGCACTGCCAGCATCCAGGGATGATCAACCCGTTCCAGGGCTTCAACTAACCCATCGGCAGCATAGGCAGCGGCTTGCCAACCGGGGGGAATCGCACTCACAGCTTGATGATGCCAGGATTCGACGATCGCCTCAGAGGTGTCCATGATCCGGGCTAAACGGCTGCCTACTTCCAGTTGTACCGGATGGGGCGTTGGTCGCCGGGGATGATCGAGGCGATGGGCGATCGCGTCTCCATACACCTCTGGCACATGGGGAATTAAGGTGGCACCACTGGCCACACTCAGGATTTGCATCCCGCGACAAATGCCCAGCGTCGGTAGCTTGGCAGACAGAGCCGCTGTCGCTAAGGTCAGTTCAAACTGGTCGCGATCGCCATCCACCAAATAGATCGAGGGATGATGCACCCCACCATACACATTCGGATCGATGTCGCCACCGCCAGCCAGGATCAGCCCATCCATGACACTCAGCAGGCGATCGACCTGAGTTTGGTGGGGCGGCAGCAGAATTGGTATCCCGCCAGCCGCTTCTACCGCATCTAGATAATGTCCAGGCAGGGAAATTTCTCCGGCTTCATTGCGGGCGTAGGTGGTGATGCCAATTATGGGGGCTGGCGCGGCAGTCGTGATCATGGGCAATTCTGAGCTAAAGCCTCATTTTAGATCCGCTTCCAGCTATCCCTGACATTAGCTGCGTGACAAAACTTCGGTGGCGGGGGTGGGGGCGGGGGTTGGCAAATGGGCATCCAGCAAGGCGGGAATCTCACTGGCATTAATCCGGCTATAGCGGGCTTTGCTTGGCATCACGACCAGATTGGGACCAGCTTTGCAGTCTTTCATGCAGCCCACACCTTTCACCACCACCTGATCGGTCAGACCGCGATCGCTCAATTCCTGTTGCAAGCGCTGACAAACAGCCTTACCACCCCGCTTCTGACAGTCGGATTTTTGACACACTAGAATTGTCGCGACTGGCTTCGCTGGTGTCGCAACGGGCGCGGCGGCAGGAGGTTGAGCCGCTAGAGCCGGAGTTTGTCCCGGTGCGGCTTGTTTAATCAAAAAGGCTTTGTACCGCACTGCCTCGAGTTCCGGGTCGAGATACTGTTCACCAAACACCCAGATCCAATCGCCGGGAGTCAATACGCCCCGGACTGACGCTCTCGCTTCTTTCGACAACTTAATACAGACTTCACCCTCGGCTGTCGCCAGGTTCAGCCGCTTAATTTTGTACCCATCTTCCAGTTCAAAACTGAGAAAGCGGCCCTCCAAGCTGAAGGCAGAGACTTGCTTACATTTCTTGCCCATGACGCAGAACCTATGTGGTGTGAGGAGTGAAGTTAGGAGTTGGGGGTGGAGCGATCGCGCAATTGCCAGCAGCGCTCTAACCAGTCTAGAAGGTCGGGGCGACTTGCCGTTGATTGCTGGATTACACTCCGCAATTGCAAAATATCGACGGGATGCTGAATCTCAATCGTCAACTGGCCATCCGGCAAACACTGACACTCAATATTCAATTCTTGCAGGCGCTGACTCACTTGCCAGCGATCGCATCGGTCAATCGTAGAAACAGGCACGGCTAATATCTCGAACTCAGTAAAACTAATGCAAATTATTCTTGCCTTTCAGCATCCGGTGGCTGACCTGCCTCCAGACTCCTGACAGCGAAATCGCAATGGCAACATTCAAGGCGCAACGCCATAACTGCCCATCGGCACAAACGCTAACCTCCTGTAGTGTTCCCATTTCCCCCCTTCAGACGCACTCAAACCAAACCGCGATCGCGCGACCTGAAGACCAACGAAGCAAACCGGAACCACAGTCATCATTGAGAAAGGTTTTCAATAACGTTCTTAATATCACCATACACGATGAACCTACACTTGCACAAGATTCTCAATAAGCTCACGTAAATTTCATTTATTTCTGGAGGCAATCCCTATCAAGCTAAAATGACGAGCAGTCTTTGCATCAAAGCCATCTGCCAAATGTGAAGGTGCGCGGCAGGGGTGCTAATAGGCATTGGCCCTCGCTAAAGACCTGAGCATTCCACTCAAAGTAGAATGCGAGGTGCTTTGGCAGCGGATTGAAACCAGTGGACAAGACAATGAAATTTGCAGTCCTAACCCCCCTTGGCTTCACTGTCAGAACTTCCGAAGGCTACTGGCAACGGCTTACGACTAAACACCCTGACATTACCGACTTAGAAGAACTGGTTCAGCAAGCCCTCGCAGACCCCGATGAAATCCGCCGCAGTAGCCGAGATGATGGTGTGCTGTTGTTTTACCTGTCTCGTCGCGAGAAACGCTGGGTTGTTGCTGTGGTAAGGCGATTAAATGGGGATGGGTTCTTGATTACGGCGTATCAAACTGATGCAATCAAAGAAGGAGAATCAATATGGCGCAGGTAAAAGTCTTCTACGAACCAGAAACTGAATTGCTAACGGTATTCTGGCAGGCTCCCCGCAAAGGACAAATTAGTAGCGAACTGGGGGACGGCATTATCCTCATTAAAGACTCAACAACAGGAGAACCAATTGGCGTGGAAATTCTCTCTTACCATCCCGGCGATAATCGTTTTGATGCCGTCAGCGTCGAGCTAGGACAGTTGAGTCCAGTCCAGTAGAAACGCATCATAGTAGATGTTATAGTCCATTGTATGGAGACCCAGCAAGACAACTATCACTCTCAAGCTGTAGAGCTTCCTTTCCCAAAGCAAGTTATCTACTCTGTTTTATTCGGGATAGGCTTTCTTATTTTGTCAGGATTTTTGCTGTTTAAAACTACATCAATAGAGTTAATCTGTAGTCGCTCATCCCTAAATTCGATTGAATGTAGTCTAATCAGAAATACTCCTCTTCTTAAGATGAGTCCGATTAAAATTCTTGATCCCTTAGCCGTGGATGTGATTAGTCATCGACAGAAGGGAGTCAATTCTTACAGTGCTGAGATCCGAGTTGCCCATCTGCCCTACACGCTACCAATATTGTCAACTTACGACTATAACTTGGCTCAACATACTGCTGACAAAGTGAATGCCTTTTTTCTGAAATCTGATGCAGCTTCATTCTTTGGAAGATTTCCAGAGCAGACTAATGGACGATCGCCTTGACGGCTATACTGAGGGCACTGCAGTTGTGAGCGCAACCATGACCCAAATCATAGAAGCGGTCTTTGATGGCACCACGTTTCATCCAACAGCACCTTTAGACCTGGAAGCTGGCACGCGAGTCCGAATTACCCGTTTTGAAGTCCTTGATCGCCCCGCATCTCAACATCCCCCAAACCGTTCACCTCAGGAAATTTTTGCATCGACCCAAGGCAGTTGGAGCCACCAAACTCCTGACGAAATTGATGCTCAACTGACCGCTCAACGGCAACTAGACTGGAGCGAATAAGCGAAAAGAGATGAAATATCTTTTCGACAGCAATATCCTGATTTACCACCTCAGGGGTAGCCTGAATCAGCGCGGTAGCGACCTGATTCCTGAAGGACTAACTGGAGCAGGAGCCTACTCAATTATCTCGAAAATCGAATTGCTTGGCTTTCAGAAAACCTCTGTCGAAGAGCAACAAGCCAGACTATTCCTGTCTGGGCTACAGGAACTGGAGCTAACTTCCGATATCGCCGAACAGACGATTCAACTGAGAAAAAACCACAAAATCAAGTTACCAGATGCAGCGATCGCTGCATCTGCCCGCTTCCACCAATTAACACTAATCACCCGAAACACCAGTGACTTCCTCAAAATTGCAGGGCTGGACATGATCGACCCTCTTATCTGATCCATCGCAAACCTCTAGAGCGGAGGGGCACCCCTGAGATCGCCCTTGAGCCAATCATGCCGGGGTGATCGCCGTCATGATCAGGGGCGATCGCCCTGGAATCACCAGCAGCATATAGTTAGCGCGATCTTCATCCGCTAAACTAGAGGCGTAAGCTTGATTGCGACAAACGAACGTGCAATTTGGGTGGAGGTGATAATGGTGACCATTCGAGAAACCGCGATCGCGAAAATTCAGCAACTTCCAGACTCCCTGGTGCAAGAAATTATTGACTTTATCGACTCTATTAGTCACGATCATTAAACGCAAGTCGCTAGCAATTCACTCGAGGGCGATCGCTGCGAAGCGTGGATGCGATGGTTTGAGGCGACTGACGGCTTAAAAATTACACCAGAAGCCATCCCAACAGCGCCCATCAGCGAGTATCAAGAACATTTGCTGAACAAATATCGGCAACAAGGACTTCATCTGTGATTCTCTGCGACGCTGGAGTTTTGCTGTGTTTGGTTGATCGGACTCAATCTCAGCACAATGCTTATCGAGCGATCGTGACAGGTTTGGCAAAGCCTCTAATCACAACCTGGGCATGTCTGACAGAAGCCATGTATCTTGCGCTCCATCGCGGCGGTTGGGCGATGCAAAAGCAATGGGGTCAGCTGCTTCTGGATCAACTACTCGTCATTCACGAAATTCAGCAAGATGACTATGCTCATCTGTTGAACCTTATGGAGAAATATCGAGATCGACCTATGGACTTGGCCGATGCAACGTTGGTTTTAGCGGCTGAAAAGACAGGGTATCAGCAAATTCTTACCCTCGACTCAGACTTTCTGTTTTATCGGATTGGCGATCGGGATAGTTTTGATATCATTCCAGTCCAATGATGAAGTGCGGCAGCAAAACTAGTGGATCACGCGTCGCGGTAACAACGACGTAAAAGTTCTTGTCAGGATTTTGTTTATAGCCGCTAAATTTAGTCGTTAGGACGCATCGATAGCACCAGAAATTAGCCAATCAGAACAAGTGAGGGTCTTGCGCTATGCACAAGACCCTCAGCTGGGATGATTCAGTGAATTGCGGCTCACCCTAATCTAGAGGCAGTTCAGCGATCGCTACAGTTTGGCACCGCATTCAGGGCAGAAGCGGTGAGTCGAGACATTTTTCGCGCCACAACTACTGCACTGGATGATTTCGGTCACTTTTTCCAGATGTTTGTGTTCCGGCAGACCAATCATTTGGGCATTGTTCTTACCAGAGGGCACCATTGGATAACAGTTCTCATCCCGCTTGACACGGGCATCCAGCAGGACGGGACAGTTCGCGGCCAGCATTTCGGCGATCGCGCCCTTCAGTTCATCCCGCGATCGCACAATCATGCCCTTAATCCCGTAGGCTTCGCAGAGCTTCACGAAGTCCGGCATACTGGGCTGCATGTTGGACTGGGAATAGCGCTCGTCATAGAACGCTTCCTGCCACTGGCGCACCATCCCCTGCCAACCGTTGTTGATAATCACGGTTTTGACGTTGATGCCATATTGCGCCAAGGTGCCCAGTTCTTGAATGTTCATCTGAATGCTGGCATCGCCGCTGATACAGATGACTTCTTCATCCGGCACTGCTACTTTCGCCCCCATCGCAGCAGGCATTCCGAAGCCCATCGTGCCTAAACCAGCACTGGAAATCCAGCGGCGGGGGCCATTCTTGAGGAATTGCGCCGCCCACATTTGGTGTTGTCCTACATCCGTCGTGTAGTAGGCATGGGGAGCTTGAGTCCCGACTTCGACAATCACTTCTTGGGGCGACAGGCTATCGGCATAGTGGGGGACGACCAGGGGATAATCTTCCCGCCAGCGATCGATCCGATTGAGCCACGCCTGGTTGCGTTGTGGATCGGGTTGGTCGCCGTCTTCCTGACTGCGCCGCAACAAATCCTGCAACACATTGCGGACATCGCCCACAATGGGGACTTCCGGCGCTCGGTTCTTGCCCACTTCTGCTGGGTCAATGTCGATATGAATAACCTGAGCATGAGGCGCAAATTCTTTCAGCTTGCCCGTCACGCGATCGTCGAACCGCGCCCCGACCGCAATCAGCAAATCGCATTCCATCACGGCGAAATTCGAGTAAGCTGTGCCGTGCATCCCCAACATCCCGACTGAGAGGGGATGGTGTTCGTCAAAGGCACCGATGCCCATGAGCGTTGTCGTGACGGGCAGGTTAAATAATTCCGCCAGGGTTTGAATTTCGGCATGGGCACCCGCCGCGATCGCGCCCCCACCCACATACAACAACGGCTGTTTCGCCTGCCGCATCAGTTTTAAGGCATTGGCAATCTGGTTCGGGTGGCCTTTCACTGTGGGTCGATACCCCGGCATCTTGACCGAACCGGGTTCGACGGGGGTGTAATCAAATTCTTCGGTGCCCACATCTTTGGGAATGTCAATCAACACGGGGCCGGGCCGACCCGTACTGGCGATGTAAAACGCTTCTGCCACAATCCGCCCCATATCGCGGGGGTCGCGCACCACATAGGAATGCTTGACGATCGGCAGGGTGATGCCATAGATGTCGGTTTCCTGAAACGCATCACTCCCGATCGCATGGCGCGGCACCTGTCCCGTAATAATCACCATCGGGATCGAGTCCATGTGCGCGGTGGCAATGCCAGTCACGAGATTGGTGGCACCGGGGCCAGAGGTACCAAAACAAACTCCTACTCGTCCAGTGGCGCGGGCGTACCCATCCGCCGCATGCGTCCCGCCTTGCTCATGGCGGACTAGGATGTGCTGAAGTTCCCCTCGGGCTTCAAAGCGGTACAGCTCGTCGTAAATCGGCAGAATTGCCCCACCGGGATAGCCAAAAATATGGGTGACACCATGGCGCTTCAAGCTATCCATCAGTGCGTAAGCACCCGTCGCCCGTTGCACAGCTACACGTTGAAGTTGCACAGAAGTTCCCTCGCCAATCCTAGAGTGAAGTTTTGTATCAAATGCTGCGGATACACTTGAAATTTAAGTTTAAGACCGATCGCGATCCCTGTCGATAGCCGCTTAAGGAGTCGCAATGGAGCCGCTCTTTCCTATTCATGCCACATCCCACCCGATCGCGATCGCCGCAATATCAACAAATGATGACATTCACGTGGCAGGATCAGCAGATGTATTTCCAGTGGAACTGATGTATTATTAAAAGTCAGGCAATTGAACAACCGCTGGCGCGATCGCACGATGAGTCTAGAACAACCCCTGGGTTCAGTGATTCAAGGATCTCTCAGTCAAGGCTTAGAGGTGCGGCTCTATCCGGACATCTCAGTCGAAGAGATGCGGGTGGGCAAATTTTTGGTGGTGCGGGGACGGCGATCGCACTTCTTCTGCATGCTGACGGATGTGGTCTTAGGCACTAGCAGTTCTCGCATTCTGGCGAATCCCCCAGAACCAGATAATCTCTTTCTGCAAGAAGTATTGGCGGGGAGTGGCACCTACGGCACCGTCAATCTCACCCCGATGTTGATGATTGCCGAAATCGATGCTTCCCAGCAGGCAAGCGCGAAGGCAGCAGGCAAGGAGGCCAAAGGGAAAAATGGGAAGGCAGCGAAATTAGCATCCTATCAGGTGCAATCGAGTGAACCCGTGGAACTGTTACCCGTTAAGACAATTCCCAGTCACTTCAGCCAGATGTATGAGGCGAGTGAACGGGACTTTCGCGCGGTGTTTGGCTGGGAAGATGATCCCCTGCGGCGGAACTTCGCGATCGGGCAACCGATTGATATGGATGTGCCGATTTGCCTGGATCTCGATCGCTTTGTCGAACGCAGTAACGGGGTATTCGGCAAATCTGGGACGGGCAAATCTTTTCTCACCCGCTTGCTGCTGTCTGGCATTATCCGCAAGCAGGCGGCAGTGAACCTGATTTTTGATATGCACTCTGAGTACGGCTGGGAGGCGACCCGTGAAGGGAAGCAATTCAGTACGGTCAAAGGCTTGCGGCAGCTGTTTCCTGGGCAGGTGCAAATTTACACCCTTGATCCCGAATCCACCCAGCGGCGGGGGGTGCGGAATGCCCAAGAACTGTATATCAGCTATGACCAGATTGATGTGGAGGATTTGATGCTGGTGCGGGGGGAACTCAACCTCTCGGAAGCCAGTTTGGAAAACGCCATTATTTTGCGGAATGAGTTGGGTAAGGCGTGGATTTCGCGCCTGCTGACGATGAACAACCTGGAGATTCAGGAGTTTTGCGAAACGAAGATGGGCAGTAAGTCGTCGATTATGGCGTTGCAGCGCAAATTGACGCGGCTGGATGGGTTGAAGTACATCCGCAATAGTTGTCCCCATAACTATGTGGGGCAAATTCTGGAGTCCCTGGAAGCCGGGAAACATGTGGTGATTGAGTTTGGGTCGCAGTCCAATATGTTGTCTTATATGCTGGCGACGAATGTGATTGCGCGGCGGATTCACCATGCCTATGTGCAAAAGGCGGAGAAGTTTTTGCAGACCAAAAATGTCAGCGATCGCCCCCGCCAATTGGTGATCACGATTGAAGAAGCCCATCGGTTTCTCGATCCCGCCACGGTGGGACAAACCATTTTTGGGACGATCGCGCGGGAAATGCGGAAATACTTCGTGACGCTGTTGGTGGTCGATCAGCGACCATCGGGGATTGATAACGAAGTCATGTCCCAAATCGGCACTCGGATTACGGCGTTGTTGAATGACGAAAAAGACATTGACGCGATCTTTACGGGCGTTCCCGGTGCGCAAAGTTTGCGATCGGTACTCTCTAAACTGGACTCGAAACAGCAAGCGTTAATCCTGGGTCATGCGGTGCCGATGCCAGTGGTGATTCGGACTCGGGCTTACGATGAACAGTTTTATACCGAGGTGGGCGATACCGCCTGGGAGGAGGTGCCGGATGCCGTGGTGTTCAAAGCGGCAGAAGCAGCGAAAGCAGATTTGGGATTTTGAGACGGGAGCGGGGCGATCG
>JAIXVO010000374.1 GCA_027482985.1 Cyanobacteriota bacterium | reverse complement strand
TCTTTCTTACCAACATCTCCTTCAAAGGGCTGAACTCCTGTATTGGGGTAGTGATCATCGCTGGGTGCGAAGATCCGGGAAACAGCTCCAGAGAAGTACTGAATGACATCGTCAATGACTTTGGGAATACTCATAACCCTGCCTCCAGAATGGCTATAAACTCAAGTTTTTCAACTCACGTAACGGTGTAACTTGGGTTAACTTCAACTGCATAGTAGCCTTACCCTTCTATTATGCCAAAGTCTGATGACAGAACCATTTCTGCATTAATTATTCAACTCATTTGTGATGTTCTTTGATGCTTTGTCATGAGTTGTTACCATCTAAATCTGGTAAATTTACGTGAATTCCAGTCAGGGAGTTGGTTTGGCAACAAAATTATGATTTCTCCATGCTTTTATCTAGCCAGTTTATATTTTCTAATGTTGCAGTTGTTCGCTAATCTCTACAATATGCAATTGGGGGCGGTGACCTGGGTTATCTCAGGGGCGATCATGGTTACTAATTCGTCGACGGTCATTAGTTCAATCATGCCTTGGAGCCGGCGATGGTCGCGTAGTCAGAATCGTGGTCAAGAGCAAAGGCGTTAGGGGCTTGGGGGCAGGATGCACAACTTGAGCCTGGGCAGTTCAGCCCTCGAATTGGCTGACCAATTCAGTCCATCCAGGGAAATAACTCGACCTCTCTTAATAGTCATAAAATGACGCTATGCAAAATGAGGCGGTCACTTACTGGTATGAGGGGCACTGTCCCCAAACAGGCGCATGGCTCCGATTACCCCGGACGCAGGCGGCAGAACAGATTGCCCGGACGCTGATGGCGGAACTGGCGCAGTCGAAACGTTTTCAGCAGGAAGGCAAGATGTATGGTGTGCTGCTGGCTGAGGATACAGACGGGCGGTTGCAAGTCTTGAAAGCCTTTTCGGGGTTGTTGCAGGGTACCAGTGAGGTGGCAGGATGGGTGCCACCGATTCCTGGACGGGCGACTGTCGCCCTGGAGGAAGCCCTAACGCTCTCCCAACTGGAAGCAATGAAGCAAGAATTGATCGCGTTACAGAACTTACCTGCCCGCTCGCACCTCGCAACCTTAACCCAACAGTACCAGCAAGAATTACACCAATTGGCGATCGCCCACCAACAGCGCAAACAGGAGCGCCATTACCAACGCGCTACGTTGTCAGCCACCCTCAGCGGGGAGGAACTGGCGGTAGCCCTGGCACAACTGAATCAGACCAGCCAGCAAGATGGGCTGCAACGGCGGCAATTGAAAGCTTACCACCAGACCCACCTGCAACCTTTACAGCAAGTTGTTGCGGCGGCGGATGAGCGGATGCAAGCGTTGAAACACCAGCGGCAACAACTATCCCGCCAGTTGCAAACCCAACTATATGCCGCCTATCAACTGACGAATTTTGGTGGACAAACCGCTGCCCTGTCCCAATTGATGCCCAACGGCTTGCTGCCGACGGGGACGGGCGATTGTTGTGCGCCCAAGTTACTGCATGCTGCTGCGACAAAAGGCTGGCAACCACTGGCCATGGCGGAATTTTGGTGGGGTGCCCCCCAGTCTGGCAAAATCCCTGGTGAATTCTATGGGGCCTGTCGCGATCGCTGTCAGCCGTTGATGGGCTTTTTGCTGGGCGGCATTGGGCCTGCCCAACCCCAGGCAGCAGGCAGCAGGCAGCAGGCAGCAGGGGAGCCACTAACGATTTTGTTTGAGGATGAGTGGCTAGTGGCGGTGGTCAAACCAGCGGGGCTGTTATCGGTGCCGGGGCGCACACTGGAGCGGCAGGACAGTGTGCAGAGTCGGTTACAGTCTCTTGACCCAGAGTTACGGGTGGTGCATCGGTTGGATCAAGATACATCGGGCATTTTGTTGTTAGCGCGAGATGTGACGACAGAGCAAGTCTTGCGGCGGCAGTTTGCCCAGCGCCAAGTCCACAAGCACTATGAGGCATTACTGGCGGGAGTCGTGACCGTTTCAGCGGGCGTGATTGAATTGCCGCTCAGGGGCGATCCGAACGATCGCCCCCGACAGCGAGTTGATTGGCAACAGGGCAAAGCCAGTACCACAAAATTTCGAGTGCTGGCAGTCGCGCAGGAATTGACGCGGATGGAATTTGTTCCGCTTACGGGTCGCACGCACCAGCTTCGCGTTCATGCGGCTGATCCACAGGGGTTAGGGGTGCCAATTTGGGGCGATCGCCTGTACCGTGATTCCCCCTCCCCAATCACCATGACATCTAGCCAGGATGAACTCGATACAGGCCTCTCGTTACGCCTGCATCTCCATGCCAAAACCTTGATCTGTCAGCATCCCCACACTAGGCGATCGCTGCACCTCAACTCAGATGTTCCTTTTTAACGAGTCAAACTCATGACCTGGATTTGTATGATGGCTAGCGCAACGGATGAGGCGATCGACTGGATGCGTACCCTCCTCGCGGAAATTCAATACTCCGGCGAGATGCGGATTAAATCAGAACCCGATTCAAGTCAGCCTGCCTCTGAGTTATCAATGAACACTCTCCGCGTACAGCTTTACTGGCCGGATGATGCTCAATCTCGCCTCACTATTGACTCAATTGAGCATCATCTGGCATCGTTACAGCGAACGGGGATGCTGTCTGAGTGGGAGATCACCACAGTTCCAGCCTTACCCATTGATTCGCAATCTACTCCGTTACAAACGATTGGGCGCTTTGTGATCGTGGCTCCGGCCGCAACGGTTGCACTCCAGTCCGACCAAATTCTGTTACAGGTAGGGCCAGGCTTGGCGTTTGGGAGTGGCTTCCATCCCGCTACTATCCTGTGTTTGCGACTGTTAGAACAG
>JAIXVO010000586.1 GCA_027482985.1 Cyanobacteriota bacterium | reverse complement strand
TTGTTTGATGCTTCGCGCCATGATTGCCGCTTTGCGGGTGAAGTCAAAGGGTTTGACCCGCTGACTTACCTCGATCGCAAAGAAGCGAAGCGGATGGATCGGTTCGCCCAATTTGCCGTCTCGGCTAGCAAGCAAGCCGTTGCCGACGCTCAGTTTGTCATTAATGATTTGAACGCGGAACAGGTCGGGGTCTTGATTGGCACCGGGATTGGCGGCTTGAAAGTGCTGGAAGATCAGCAGGAAATTTACCTGACCAAAGGCCCCGATCGCTGTAGCCCGTTCATGATTCCCATGATGATTGCCAATATGGCGGCAGGGCTGACGGCGATTCACCTGGGCGCGAAAGGTCCCAACTCTTGTTCGGTGACTGCTTGTGCGGCGGGTTCCAATGCGATCGGCGATGCCTTCCGGTTGATTCAACGCGGGTATGCTCAGGCCATGATTTGTGGGGGCACTGAAGCCGCTGTCACCCCCTTATCGTTTGCCGGATTTGCCGCCTGTAAAGCCCTGTCTACCCGCAACGATGACCCCACCCATGCCAGTCGCCCCTTCGACAAAGACCGGGATGGCTTTGTGATGGGTGAAGGGGTGGGCATTTTGGTGCTGGAAGAATTGGACTATGCCCTAGCGCGGGGTGCCCGGATTTATGCCGAAATCATTGGCTACGGCATGACCTGTGACGCTTACCACATGACCTCTCCAGTGCCCGGTGGGGAAGGTGCCGCCAGAGCCATTTCCCTGGCTTTGAAAGATGCAGGCTTAACCCCCGATCGCGTCAGCTATATCAACGCGCATGGCACTAGTACCCCCGCCAACGACTCGACCGAAACAACGGCGATCAAAACGGCGCTGGGTGAACATGCCTACAAAGTGGCGATCAGTTCGACCAAATCGATGACGGGACACCTGTTAGGTGGTTCTGGCGGGATTGAAGCCGTCGCGACGGTGATGGCGATGGTCAACGATCGCGTCCCGCCCACGATTAATTTAGTTAACCCAGACCCCGCCTGCGATTTGGATTACATCCCCAACCACAGCCGGGAGCACAAAGTCGATGTCGCCCTGTCCAATTCCTTTGGCTTCGGCGGTCACAACGTCACCCTGGCTTTCCAAAAATTTGTGCCGTAACTCGATTGCGCAGCCCGCCGGAAGTTGTGCGGTTGGGCAAGCGTAATTGTCCCCGTTAACCACTCCCCTGATTTAAGAAACCATTAAATCGGTTAAGCTTTCATCAGTTTTCCCAATAGGGATTATTGCCTAGTGTCCCGCTTGATGGGATGATTATGGTTGTTTGATCCTAGGGTGGCTCGTCTTCCTAGCATTGTCTGGCAGTCCCACCATTCGTAATTCCCACGCTAACTATCACTGAGTAAAGAGATCATGGCTGTTGCAACTCAAACCCTTGAAGAACTCTGCATTAATTCGATCCGCTTCCTAGCCATTGATGCTGTTGAGAAGGCGAAATCGGGTCACCCTGGATTGCCGATGGGCGCGGCACCGATGGCGTTCGTCCTGTGGGATCAGTTCTTGCGGTTTAATCCCAAGAATCCCAAGTGGTATAACCGCGATCGCTTCGTGTTATCCGCTGGACATGGCTGTATGTTGCAATATGCCTTGATGTATCTGGTGGGCTATGACAGTGTAACGCTGGACGACATCAAGCAGTTCCGGCAATGGGAATCGAAAACGCCCGGACACCCTGAAAACTTTGAAACGCCTGGTGTGGAAGTGACCACTGGCCCCCTCGGTCAAGGGATTGCCAATGCCGTTGGGTTGGCAATGGCCGAAGCTCACATGGCCGCCAAATTCAATAAGCCGGATGTGACCTTGGTGGATCATTACACCTACGTCATCCTGGGCGATGGCTGCAACATGGAAGGGGTGTCGGGTGAAGCCTGTTCCCTGGCGGGACACCTCAAACTCGGCAAGTTGATCGCCCTCTACGACGACAACCACATCTCCATCGACGGTTCCACCGATATTTCTTTCACCGAAGACGTTTCCAAGCGATTTGAAGCTTACGGCTGGCATGTGCTCCACGTCGCCAACGGCAACACTGACCTGGAAGGCATTGCCAAGGCGATCGCCGAAGCCAAGTCTGTCACTGATCGCCCCACGATGATCAAAGTGACCACGACTATCGGCTATGGTTCGCCCAACAAAGCCAACACTGCTGGCGTGCATGGGGCCGCTCTGGGCGATAGCGAAATCAAACTGACTCGCGAAAATCTGGGTTGGAGCTACGACCCCTTCGTGATTCCTGAGGATGCCCTGGCGCACATGCGGCAAGCGGGCGATCGCGGCGCCAGCCTGGAAGCGGAATGGCAAGAAACCTGGGCGCAGTACAAGACCAAATATGCGGCAGAAGCGGCAGAATTCGATCGCCTGGTGCAAGACAAACTGCCGGCAGGTTGGGATAAAGTGTTGCCCACCTACACCCCCGAAGACAAAGCTCTCGCCAGCCGCAAACATTCTGAGAATTGCTTGAATGCGTTGGCTCCCGTGCTGCCGGAACTGTTCGGTGGTTCGGCGGATTTGACCCACTCCAATCTCACGGAACTAAAGGGCTTTGGCGACTTCCAACCCGGTAGCTACCAGAACCGTAACGTCCGCTTTGGGGTGCGGGAACACGGCATGGGAGCCATTTGTAACGGCATTGCCCTCCACGGTTCCGGCTTAATTCCCTACGGTGCCACCTTCCTGGTGTTTACCGACTACATGCGGGGCGCGATTCGGCTCTCGGCGCTCGCACAATGCGGCGTGATCTGGGTCATGACCCACGACTCCATCGCCCTGGGTGAAGATGGCCCCACCCACCAACCCGTGGAAACCGTCGCCTCCCTGCGGGCGATTCCTAACCTGACGGTACTCCGCCCTGCTGATGGGAATGAAACCTCTGGGGCTTATAAGGTGGCGATCGAAAATGCCAAGGCCAACCGTCCCACGCTGCTGGCTTTGTCTCGCCAAAACCTGACAAACCTGGCTGGTAGCTCGATCGACAGCGTGGCCAAAGGGGCTTACGCCGTGATTGAATGCAACGGTACTCCCGACATCATCTTGATTGGGACAGGTTCCGAAGTGGATTTGTGCGTCAAAGCAGCCGAACAACTAACCAGTGAAGGCAAGCAAGTCCGCGTGGTCTCGATGCCGTCCTGGGAACTGTTTGCGGCTCAAGATGCTGCTTACAAAGAGTCCGTGCTGCCCAAAGCCGTGAAGAAGCGGTTAGCCGTAGAAGCCGGTACCAGCTTCGGGTGGTGTAAGTTTGTCGGCGACGAAGGCGACATGATTGCCGTCGATCGCTTCGGCGCATCGGCTCCCGGCGGCACCTGCCTGACCAAATTCGGCTTCACCGTCGAGAATGTGGTTGCCAAGGCGAAAGCGCTATTGGGCTAAGGCAGAAGGCAGAGGGCAGAGGGCAGAAGGTGGAAATCCGAACGCTGTCTCTGTCAGTCAAGAGCCTGAAGGCAGAAGCATTCAACAACCTGTAACCCTGTGGGGTGGGCATCCTTGCCCTGAACCAGTGAGCCACTGACATGACAGGGCATTTGATGCTTCATCCTGAGTTTTAATTCGCCAAAAAGCTCCGAGTTTTCCAAAAGCTCGGAGCTTTTTGATTGGCGTGCCCCATTAAACTGTTAGCCGTCACGCAGCCAATCTCTGGAGGGCGAATTGCCATTCGCCCCTATCGTGCGATCGCCCTCCCAACACCAAATAGAGGTACTAACAAAATCTCTTCCTTCCCCTTCCTTTCCCGCCCTCTCCCTCCCTTCACTCCCTAAATTTGCGGAATTGCCACCACCCGCAAAAATTTCACCAGTTGCCCCGTGACTTCCAGCGCGATGAAGTAGCGATCGCAGGTGAACCGAAAGTAAATGCCGCTGCAACCGATTTGATGGAATCCGGTGAGGTCTTGCAGCTGGGCGATTTGGGTAAAGTCTTCCAGGACAAATTGCTTGATTGTGCGAAAGGCGACGGGTTCTAGCCGTTGGAGATCGAGTAAGAACGATCGCTCATAGCGGACTTCCAAGCCCAAAGGGGAGTGTCGCCGGGGAAACATCGGTTTGATGGCGGTCATACGTTACAGCGCGGAGGGGTGGGCTAAAAATTGCAGGGCTTCATCGCGGGTTAAACTGTCACCAGGCCAGCGTTCGGCGGCTTGGATGGCTTTCAGCAGGTAAGCATCGTAGTAAACTTCGGTCAGCAGGGGCACCAGTCCCGCTAAATTCTCATCCGATAATTCATCAATCACTTGATGCACGCGGGCTCTAAATTGTTTACTACGGGTTGAACTCATTGCTGCTTTGTCCTGGTGAGAGCCTGAAGCCAAGTGGTTTGGGGGATGATCCCCTGTGTTCAGCTTGCCCAAACCCAGTCCCCAAATTGCGGTGAGGCCGGAGTTTGTTTGTCCCATCCTTAGAGGTTGCCAGGAGGCAGCGATGACCGACGATCGCAGCAAAACTTACACGGGCGGCTGTCATTGTGGCGCTATCCGGTTTCAAGTCCAAGTTGACCCCACTCAGGTACAGGTGGAGGACTGTAATTGTTCAATTTGCCGCAAGAAGGGCTTTTTGCATCTCATCGTGCCGCCATCCCAATTCACGTTGCTCACCGGAGCCGATGCGACCACGACTTACACCTTTAACACAGGCATCGCCCAACATCTGTTCTGCCAACACTGCGGCATTCACGCTTTCTACCGCCCCCGATCGCATCCCCACATGATTGATGTCAATCTCCGCTGTCTCGATGACGATGTGCGATCGCAGTTCCAGATCGTCCCCTTCGACGGCCTAAATTGGGAAGCCAACATTGATCACTTACCGCCCAAAGCGTGATTTAGCGTGCGATCGCGGCTCAAAGCCTCGCCTCCTTTGGTTGTGGTTGGTCAAGCTCGTGCACTCGGAGCGGGTAACTTCAGTGAGACTAAGGCTTTTTGTAAGATGCTGGGCTTGACACTCAGCCAAACTTGATTGCGATCGTCTTCGGTATACCCCACAAGAACAGCTCCAATCGGTGAACCAATATCTGGATATATTGCTGGAGTCATATCGCCGCTATCAACAAAGTCAGTAATCTGAACAATGCCTCGAATCGAGTCATCTCCAAAGTTGACAAAAATTCCAAATGGCGCATGATGCTCAACGCTGCCATGAATTAGCGTCCCTAAGCGATACTTGGACTTGACCTGATTCCAAAATTGGTCTCGCATGACAGATCCTTTGCCTTTTTGCGTTGCTTTGTAAATGGTGACTGTTTGAATCAAGTTCAGGCAATTGAGACTGGATGAAAACCAATGACTACAATAAGGGGTTAGCGTATCTCTGAGACATTATGACGCGTGCCGTGCAGCAGGAACCAGCGCTCCAGCCCCTCGATCAGTACAACCAGGCGTTGATGGCGCAGGTGGCACCGCCGGATTGGGTGAATCCCACGCCCGTCGATCGCTACGATCTCGTCGTGATTGGGGCGGGCACGGCAGGTTTAGTCGTGGCAGCGGGGGCGGCAGGGTTGGGGTTGGGGTTGAAAGTGGCACTGATTGAGAAAAGTTTGTTGGGCGGGGATTGTCTCAATGTGGGGTGTGTGCCGTCGAAGTGTTTGATTCGTTCCTCGCGAGTGGTGGCTGAAATGCGAGCAGCGGCTGCCTATGGCATTCAACCACCGGAGTCGGTGCAAGTTCACTTTGGGCAGGTGATGCAGCGGATGCGCCAGATTCGGGCCGAGATCAGCCCCCATGATGCTGCTGCGCGGTTTCGCGATTTGGGGGTGGATGTGTTTTTGGGGCCGGCGCAGTTTGTCAGCCAGGACGCGATCGCGGTGGAATCCAGTCAGTTGCGCTTCAAAAAGGCGGTGATTGCGACGGGTGCCAGAGCCAGCCAACCAGCCATTCCCGGTTTAGCTGCTGCCGGTTTTTTGACGAATGAAACCGTATTCTCCTTAATTGAGTGTCCACCCCGGTTAGCCGTGATTGGCGGTGGGCCGATTGGCTGCGAGTTGGCACAAACTTTGCAACGCCTGGGGAGTCAGGTTACGCTATTGCATCAATCCCCACAGTTACTCAATAAAGAAGATCAGGAAGCCTCTGAACTGATTCAATTTCAGTTTCTACAAGAGCAAATTCAGTTAATTCTTGGTAGCACTGTCGAAAAAGTCGAACTGACACCTGCCGGAAAAGTCATTCATTACCAGGTTGAAGGAAAAACTAACACGATTGTTGTGGATGAAATTTTGGTGGGAGTGGGGCGATCGCCCAACGTCGAAGGACTCAATTTAGAAGTTGTGGGAGTAGATTACAACACTGGTCAAGGCGTGATTGTGGATGACACGTTACGCACCACCAATCCACGCATTTTTGCGGCTGGAGATATTTGCATGAACTGGAAATTTACCCATGCTGCCGATGCTGCCGCCCGGATTGTAATCAAAAATGCGCTATTTTCTCCCTTTGGATTGGGACGCAGCAAGCTCAGCCAACTCGTGATGCCCTGGGTGACTTATACCGATCCCGAAGTTGCCCACGTGGGATTGTCTGAACAGGAGGCGATCGCCCAGGGACTCCAACCTCAAACCATCAAAATTCCGCTCTCCGATGTTGATCGCGCCCTGACGGATGGCGAAACCACGGGCTTCCTGAAAATTCTGCATCCCCGTGGCTCCGATCGCATTTTGGGCGCAACCCTGGTCGCTCGTCATGCGGGCGAAATGATCAGCGAAATCACCCTGGCGATCGCCACCAAACAAGGTCTGAATGCGCTCTCTGGTGTGATTCATCCCTACCCCACCCAGGCCGAAGCGATTAAGAAAGCTGCTGATGCCTATCGGCGGACTTTGCTGAGTGATCGGACGCGATCGCTGTTGAGACTGCTAGCAAGAGTGAGTTAGCGGGGACGCAGGAGATAGGAGAAACGCAATCGTGTCATTGCCCTTTTCAGCATTGGAGAGAGCCGCTCAATGCCTCCTATTCCCTTTGATTTCACAGGTTATTGCTAGCGATAGAAGGAAATATTGAAAGATCCCGATAACGTAGTGAGTAACGACTTGGAAATACTGATTAGGAGAAGCGCAAAATGTTAAATATCATTGCTTGGTTAGTATTAGGTTTGTTGGCTGGCGCGATCGCCAAAGCGATTTATCCCGGTCATCAAGGTGGCGGCATCTTAGCAACGATCATTTTGGGGGTTGTTGGCGCATTCCTGGGTGGCAGTCTGTACTCTTTGTTGACGACAGGCAGTTTACAGTTGGTTGCCGCTGGCTTTAGCTTACCTGGTGTCATTGTGGCTGTGTTAGGTGCAATGGTTGCCATTTTCCTGTGGGGCTTGATGACTCGTCGGACTGTCTAGGTCGTAGTAAACTAACCCCTAACTGTCTAAGGATCTGGGAAACGTTAGCCTTTTTGCAGGTTGCAAAAAGGCTATTTTTTTGGGAAATTCTTGAGTTCATATAGTGATCCTATCTGGATTATAAAAAAGGTTCCGTAGGAATCTTTTTTATGAAGCACTCTCATTTCATAAACTATTTCGAATTGTTCTAGATCAAATCGAGTGGTAATTATAATATTCGAATTCATACCGTAAGGTCGAACAGCAACTTGACCTTCACTGATTTGCCGCGATCGCAATTTGTTTCAGCTTTAAAGACGTTTCCTTATAGTGAGTTAAACGTACTTGAAAATTACCCTTAAATCGAAAATCTCTCTTCAGACTGAGTCTGCTCAAGCCTTGGGACAGAGCCAATAAATCGTCAGAAACTTGGATAATCACAGCAAAACTGTCTTATTTTTTAACTGAGTTTCTACTTATGGTTCAAACCCCTCCTTCTCAACGCTCTGAGGCGCAATATCAGGTGGAAAATCCTGAGGCTCAGATGGAAATGCTGGTGGAAACACCGCGATCGGACTCAGACATTGACCTAGAGTTTCTGTATACGCGCGATATTGAATTTCGCCAAGAAACGATTTACTTCATCGTGGTCGATCGCTTTTTTGATGGTGATCCGCAGAACAGTGAAGGGCCGAATCCCGAACTCTATGACCCCGCTGGTGAGGATTGGGGCAAGTATTGGGGCGGCGACTTGCAGGGCATCATCGATAAGCTGGATTACCTGAAAAATATGGGGGTCACAGCGCTATGGCTGACTCCTCTATTTGAGCAAGTCGAAGCCCTGTTTATTGAGCAGGCGGCGATTCATGGCTACTGGATTAAGGACTTTAAGCGGCTCAATCCCCGCTTTATTCGGGAGGGCGAAAATCCGTCGCTGAACCAGACGCAGGAAAGCCGGAATACCACCTTCGATCGCCTGATTACCGAGTTGCATAAGCGCAACATGAAACTAATTCTGGACATTGTGTGTAACCACAGCAACCCGGATTTCAGCGGTAAGAAAGGGGAGTTGTTTGATGATGGCGTGAAAATTGCCGACTTCAACGATGACCAGAACAACTGGTATCACCATTACGGGGAAGTCACCAACTGGGAAGACGAGTGGCAGGTGCAAAACTGCGAACTGTCGGGACTGGCGACCTTCAACGAGAACAATCCCGCTTACCGTCAATATATTAAAGATGCGATTAAGCAGTGGCTCGATCGCGGCGTGGATGCGTTGCGCGTCGATACCGTCAAACATATGCCCATTTGGTTCTGGCAAGAGTTTACGGGCGACATCTACCTGCATCGTCCCGATGTCTTTATCTTTGGCGAATGGATTTACAGCACCCCCTTCGACGATCGCTCGGTGGAGTTTGCCAACGAATCGGGGATGTCGCTCCTCGACTTTGGCCTCTGTGTGGCGCTCCGGAGTGCGTTAGGGCAGGGGGCAGAAGGCGGCTTCCACGAAATCCAAAAAATCTTTGATGCGGATCATCACTATAAGAGTGCGACGGAGTTGATCACCTTCGTCGATAACCACGACATGCCCCGGTTCCAAAGCTTGAATCCGGATGGGTCGATGTTGAAGGTGGCGATCGCGTTGGTGATGACCTGTCGCGGCATTCCCTGTATTTATTACGGGACAGAACAATATCTGCACGATGACACCAACGGCGGCAACGATCCTTATAACCGCCCGATGATGCAAAGTTGGGATCCCGACACCGAAATCTACAGTGCTATGCGGCGGCTGTCTGGGCTGCGCCGCTTGAATCCGGCAGTGTCGATGGGCAGTCAATGGCAGAAATACATCACGCCGGATGTGTTCTGTTATGTCCGGCGGTATCGGGATTCGCGCTGCTTTGTTGCCTTGAATCGCGGCGGTGATGTGACGGTGCCTGAAGTGGAAACCGATTTGCCCGATGGCGAACATACTTGCGTCATCACTCACAACAAATATGAGGTGAAGGACGGCAAGATTTACGACCTGTTCCTGGAAACGCGGGGCACAGTGGTTTTGAGCCATGTGGGCGATCGCGTCAAGGCGCAAACCATTGTGCGGGCGCAAGTCAACGGGGTGCAAACGCAACTGGGTGAGTCGATTGCCATCATCGGGGATTGCCCTGAATTGGGCAACTGGGACATCGCCAAAGCCTACCCGCTGGAGTACATCAACTCCAACACCTGGTTTGCCGAAATTCCCTTTGATGAAAGTGCGGGTAAGCTGATCAGCTACAAATACGTGCTGCTGCGGGAAGGGCAGGCACCGCTGCGGGAAAACATTACCCCCCGCCGCTGGGTCGTCGCCTCCGAAGGCACCGTCAAATGGCGTGATACCTGGTCATCTGGACGAGAATCCTAACCCTTTAAAAGGAAAAATACCTGACAGCCCCCTGTCAGGTATTGCGGTTGCACTGAAGCAACTGTCTATAGTTATTAGAATAGGCGGTTGCTCCAGTTCTTTCTTCCCCGACGGGCATGACCGAAGTGAGTGAATCGATCTCACCCAGTCGGGCGACCAACTGGCTCAGGGAGAAAGTTTGGCAAAATCGTGGAACTCTGTTTCAATAACAACTGTTGTTGCAACAGGGTGGAGAACGGTAATGCCAGAGGGGTATCCACGGGATTTGGTGGGCTATGGACGGTATCCAGTGCAGCCCCAATGGCAAAATCAGGCGCGGGTGGCGGTGCAATTTGTGATCAACTATGAGGAAGGCGGCGAAAACTGCATCCTGCATGGCGATCCAGCCTCGGAAGCCTTCCTCTCGGAAATTGTGGGAGCGGCTCCCTTCATGGGGTTACGCCACATGAGTATGGAATCCTGTTATGAGTACGGCAGTCGGGCGGGATTTTGGCGACTCTACCGGATGTTCACAGATCGCCAGATTCCCGTCACCATCTACGG
>JAIXVO010000131.1 GCA_027482985.1 Cyanobacteriota bacterium | reverse complement strand
CTGCGGGAAGCCGATCTGCTGGACTCCCTGCAACTTCTGCACTATCACATCGGTTCGCAAATCTCGGCGATCTCCGTCGTCAAAGATGCAATTCGGGAAGCCAGCCAGATTTATGTGGAACTGGCAAAACTCGGTGCCAATATGCGCTACCTGGATGTCGGCGGCGGTTTGGGCGTGGACTATGACGGCTCCAAAACTAACTTCTATGCGTCCAAAAATTACAACGTCCAGAATTACGCCTACGACATTGTGGCGGAAGTGAAGGAAGCCTGCGACGAACGCAAATTGCCCGTACCGACCCTGGTTAGTGAAAGTGGACGGGCGATCGCGTCCCATCAATCGGTGCTGGTATTCAATGTGTTGGGGACGAGTGATGTTCCGACGGGCACGCCAGAACCTTTGCAAGAAGGGGAACATCTGATTATCCGCAACCTGTGGGAAACCTATTCCGCCATCACGGTTGAAAATTATCAGGAAGCCTTCCACGATGCGGCGCAGTTCAAAGAAGAAGCCATCAGTTTGTTCAACTTTGGCTATGTCAGCTTGCCAGAACGAGCCCGCGCCGAGCGGTTATTCTGGGCCTGTTGCGAAAAAATTCTGACCATCGCCCGTCAGCAAGAATACGTGCCTGATGACCTAGAAGATCTGGAAAGGATCATGGCCTCGATCTACTACATCAACCTCTCGGTGTTCCAATCCGCGCCAGACAGTTGGGCGATCGACCAACTCTTCCCGATCATGCCCATCCATCGCCTCGACGAAGAACCGACGGAACGCGCCACCCTCGCTGACCTGACCTGCGACAGCGACGGCAAGATCGATCAGTTCATCGATTTGCGAGATGTCAAACACGTCCTCGAACTGCATGATCTTAAGCCCGACCAGCCTTACTTTCTGGGGATGTTCTTAGGCGGTGCCTATCAGGAAATCATGGGCAACCTGCATAACCTGTTCGGCGACACCAACGCCATTCACATCACCCTCACGCCCAAAGGCTACCAGATTGATCACGTCGTCAAAGGCGACACCATGACGGAAGTGTTGGGTTATGTCCAGTACGATTCAGAAGACCTGGTGGAAAGCATCCGGCAACAAACGGAGCACGCCCTCCAGGAAAAACGGATCACGATCGAAGAATCCCAACTGCTGCTCCAGAACTACGAACGCAGTCTGACTCGGTACACGTATCTCTCCGCTTAAGATCGAGAAATTGCCGCCAACCCCTTGATTTTATAGTACATTAGTATTATACCTATGGGGGAGTCTACAGCGTTCTGGTGCTGTTAGCGCCCTCGCACACTCGGCAATTTCTCCACATTATGGAAGAGTACTCAGCCCGTCCCCAATCGCCCCACTCCTATCCCGTCTCCCATAACCTGGCCCGTCAACCCTACGATTTGCCTGGTGAGGATGAGCCGATGGAGGATGAGGGTAACGTCGTCCAACTGCCTGCCAAGTCGCGCGGTGGACAGGTGCCACCAGCATCCTTTGAGGCGATCGCGGCAGAATCCGTGACCCCGCGATCGCCTGCCAAACGCAAGCAGACGACTAGTAAAGGGCGATCGGCCACCAGCAAAGCGAAAACCACCAAAGCCTATCCACCTTCCCGCACTGCCAAGGCGCAACCCTTTGCGGACGAATTGCAACATCTGGAAGAGTTGGCAGAACGAATCAACCGGGTGCTGGAAGAACGCGCCCAGCAGAAAGCGTATCTGGACCAAGCTCAGGCTATGCAATCACAAGCAATGCAGGCGCAAGCTTGGCAGGGGATGCCAGACCTCGATCCGCGCTTTGCTCCCCCCGCCCCGCGATCGCCGATGCCTCCCCAGACACCGCCGCCGATCTACGGACACCCCGCGCTGGAAGAAGTCGATACCGAAAGCTTGAAACAACAAGCTCGCCGCATCCGCCATCGCCTCTCGCAGCTGGAAGTCCAGATGAATGAGATGGAAGCGGAGGACGACGAACCCGCCGATTTCAGCAACGCCTATCAGCAAGGTAGCTATCCACAAGGCAACTATCCACAAGGTAACTATCAGCAGGGCAACCGGGATGCCGTTTACCGCGATCGCCCCCCTTACCAACCCCCAACCCCTACCCCCCATCCCCAATCCCGCGCCAATCCCTTCGACCCCGTGCAGCAACGGGCAGAGTATGAACACTGGCGAGCCACTGAAGAGTTACGCCGATTCCAGCAGCAAGAACAATGGACTTATCCGGAAACGCCCTACCGCGATCGCCCCGCCGAGGCAGGCAGTTTCACGCCCTCCGTCCGGCACCTGCTGGCTCAATTGCGCCGCCTGCCGACGGGCACTTTCCTGGAAGTCCCGCGCCGCCCGATGGATTGGGTCAATGATGCGGCGATGTGGCTCGTCCTGGCGGCGATCGTCCGCATTGCGACCCGCTATCTGGTCGTCCCCTTCCCCTTCCTGGCTCCAATTTTCACCCTGATGATGTTTGCCCCCACTGCGATCGCGATCTTTCTAGTCGCGTTCCGCCCCCAAGTGGGCTGGCTCCCGGTGTACCGACTGTTTCTCATCACCATCGGCTTCATCATCGGCGG
>JAIXVO010000108.1 GCA_027482985.1 Cyanobacteriota bacterium | reverse complement strand
TTCGGCGGGATAGACGCTCATGCGTTTTTCGTTCTCGGAGAGGCACATTTCTAAAAAGCTCTCCAGGCTGAGATTCACCTTGATGGCTTTGGCACCGGAGGCCGTAAAGCCCTTCTTGTTGGTGCTGGGTTTGCCTTTTTTGCCCATGCCTTGAATGCTGTCGAGGCGACGCAGGGCGGCTCCGGTGTATTGTCGCCAGGAGGTGTAGGGGCGGAGCAGGGAACGGCCTTCGACGACTTGTTTGTGGGCGATCCAGTTGACGAAAAAGACCATGTGGCGGGCTTCTTCATCGACCAGGGTATTGAAGATATTGAACAGATCTGCGGGGATGAATTCGGTTTGGCGGGCGATCCCAAACAGGCCAAAGGCAAAGAAGGAGTCGAAACATTCGCCGTAGCCGAATTTCACAAAGGCTGGCTCCAGATCGGTCGGCAAGGGCTTTTCGGGGCGATCGGGAACTTCAATGCCGTAGTGGTTGATCATGTATTCAATCACCCGGCCATGGCGGGCTTCTTCCATCGCTTGCAGCGCGATCGCGGCCTGAATTTGGGGGTCTTCGACCAAATCAGCATAGGCTTTTAGCATCACCCCGGCTTTGCGTTCGGTGTAGAGTGCTTCATCCCAAAACGGAATTTTGCGGATGCGATCGATCTGGGTGCTATCCAATTCCGGCCAGGGTAGGGTAGCTGGCTCATAAGCCAGATGGCTGTCCATAAAACTGCCACAAAACAGTTCTTTGTGAGCTTCAGACCCAATTTTCATACGTCACTCCCGTCCCAACTGATCAACACGTGTAAGTTACACCCTAAACTAAACCTGGAAAATCATCCAATCTGGTATTTCCGGAGCTACTGTGGCGGACGTTAGGATTTCAGTATCGTCATTCCGCCTGCTTGCCACCCTTCATCCACCCTGTCGAACTTCCCTACGAATGACTCAGCCTTCCCATCGTCCCTCCACCCGCGCCCGCTTCAACATCTCCAGGCTGGCAATTCAGTATCCCTGGATCACGTTAGGATTTTGGCTTGCCGTGATGGTGGCAGGCTTTTTTGCCTTCAGCTCCTTGAAATATGCCCTGTTCCCGGATGTCACCTTTCCGGTCGTGTTGGTCAATGCCCAAGCGCCGCTTACCTCCGCCACCCAAACGGAAGCCAAGCTGACCATCCCGATAGAAACGGCGGTGCAGCCCCTGGACGCCAAGCAAGGACTGACGAAAATTAGCTCCTCGACGTTCCCCGGTCGCTCTGTGGTCACGCTGGCGTTTGCGGTGGGCACGCAATTGGAGCAAGCGACGCAGGACGTGGAAACGGCGCTCAAGGCGGTGAAATTGCCGACCGGGAGCGAGTACGAAGTCACGCCGATTAACCTGAATGAAGCGGCAGTCGTCAGTTATGCCCTCTTCAGCTCGAATCAACAATTACCATCGTTGACCGCAACGGCACAGGCCAAGATTCTGCCCGCGATCGCCCAGCTTCCCGGTGTGTTGAAAGTCAGTCTGCTGGGGGTGCCAGTAGGGGTATCGGTGCAGGACAAGGCCGCGATCGCCGGACGCGCCGCAGAGACGGTGTTAACCCCCGGTAGTTCGGCAGTGCGACTGGATGACAAAGCGGTGCTGGCGTTTGAAGTGGTGAAACAGAGTGATGCCAACACGCTGGAAGTGGTGCGGGCCGTTGAAAGCAAGGTCGCCCAACTGCAAAAAGATAATCCCAACCTGCAACTGACGCTGGCGGCAACGCAGGCGGAATATATCAACCAGGCCACCCATTCCACGATTGACGCTTTGATTGAGGCGATCGTCCTGTCGGTCATCGTCATGTATCCCTTCCTCTGGAATTGGAAGGCGACGATTATTTCCGCTCTGGCAATCCCAACGTCCCTGTTTGGCACCTTCATCGTGATGGCGATCTTCGGCTTCAACCTGGAAACCATTACGCTGCTGGCCCTGGCGCTGGTGATTGGGATTATTGTGGATGACGCGATCGTGGATGTCGAGAACATCATCCGCCACATTGAAGACGGGAAGCCGCCCCGGCAGGCAGTCATTGAAGCCACCAACGAAATCGGCTTGACGGTGACTGCCGCCACGTTCACGGTCGTCGCCGTCTTCCTGCCCGTCGCCCTGATGGATGGCGTGATTGGGCAATTCTTCCGCCCCTTTGGGATTACCGTCTCGGCAGCGGTGATCATTTCCCTACTGGTCGCCCGGACGCTTTCCCCCATGCTATCGGCCTACTGGTTACGCGCCAAACGCCCACCCGACCCCGCGACAACCGCTGCCGAACCCGCCGAATTTGATGATGCAGAGCAGGCGTTTTTACCCGCCAACCTGGAGCAATATCAGCGGGGCTTTGTCGGTTGGTATCGGAATGTGCTCGACTGGTCGCTGCGGCATCGGGTGTTAGTCATGAGTTTCGCGATCGCCAGTTTCATCGCTGGGGTGGCGATGATTCCCTTTATTCCTACGGGCTTCATTCCCAAACTCGATCGCGGCGAGTTCAATGTCAGCTTTACTGCCCCCCTATCCGCCCTGCCCAGTCC
>JAIXVO010000404.1 GCA_027482985.1 Cyanobacteriota bacterium | reverse complement strand
CGTCACCAGCGGTTTGCGGCTAGGCTCACCCGCCATGACGACACGCGGCATGGGCACGACCGAGTTCACTGAAATCGGCGACATTATTGCCGATCGCCTCCTGCATCCTGAAGATGACGCGATCGCCCACACCTGTCGGCAACGGGTGGCGGCATTGTGTAGTCAGTTTCCGTTGTATCCACACCTGCAAATTCCGGTGCCTGCCTTCGCTTAGCGGCGATCGGCTACGGCCATCGGTCAATTTAGGCAGATAACGTCTTGGCGAAAAGGGGATGCTGCGAGGCAGTGTCCCTTTTTTGTTGGCGATCGAACTCTGTCGAGGAGGGGAAGCGCCCCAGTGGGATGGTCAGTATAAGTTAACTGTGTCCATCTGGAGTGTTCCGGTGGATCACTTGCGACTCCTGGCTGCGGCTATCGTTGAGCTACCGAAAAGCACACTGGAAGCCGTTCCTGATCAGGCGGCGACAGCTATTCTGAGCGATCGCGACAAAATAAAATATCAGAGAAATTAACAATTCTTTGCTAACTATGGACGGAAATGGAGTAGACTTCTCCTGTCGCTATCCACGACTTGCATCTTCTGATGACTCATTACTGGTATCACCTTACTGCTTTCCTGATTGCCACCCTCACTGTCTTGTGGGTGACACCTCGCGTGAAAAAATTTGGCTTGAAGCGCGGCCTGGTTGATAAACCCGGTGGGCGGAAAATTCACAAACGCCCGATGGTGCGGTTAGGCGGCGTGGCGATTTTCATGGGCGCAATGGTGGCGCTGCTCGTGGTCTGGTGGACGGGCGGATTTGGCATTCAATCTCCTCAGAAAGAATATGAGTTGTGGGGCGTTGTGATTGGTGGCCTCGCCTTTTTCCTGATTGGGCTGGCGGATGACCTGCTGACGTTGCCTGCCATCACTCGCTTGATCGCTCAGCTCACTGTCGCCGCGATGGTGTGGCAGGCAGGAGTCCAAATCGACTTTCTGACGATTCCGGGCATGGGTCTGATTTCTTTGCAAGATTGGATCAGTCTCCCCATTACCGTCATCTGGCTGGTGGGCATGGCCAATGCCATCAACATGATCGATGGGTTAGACGGTCTGGCTGCTGGCGTTTCTGGAATTGCCGCCTCGGTCATGCTGGTGGTGACATTGTTTATGGGACAACCTGCCGCTGCTTTAATTGCGGCGGCGCTGGCGGGTGCCTGTCTGGGATTTTTGCGGTATAACTTCAACCCCGCTCAAATCTTTATGGGGGATGGTGGCGCTTATTTCATGGGCTTCACCCTGGCAGGGGTGGGCATCATCGGCTTCGTGAAATCGGTGACGACGGTGGCCGTGTTGCTGCCCTACATCATTCTCGCTGTCCCCATTCTGGATATCTTTACCGTGGTCGTCGATCGCCTGCGTCGCGGTAAATCACCCTTCGCCGCCGATAAACGCCATTTGCACCATCGCCTCTTGCAAGCGGGGCTATCGCAGCGGTTAGCCGTCCTCTTTATCTACTCGTTAACCTTGTGGGCTGGCACCCTGGCACTGGCGGTTTCCAATATGCCGAGTGGTTGGGGTTACGCGATCGCCGCGACGGTGCTCCTCAGCTTTACCGGTTGGCAAGTCTGGAAGACGGCGAAGCAATCCTGATATGCCGCAAGTTGCCGAAATTATTTGTGTTGGGACTGAATTATTGTTGGGGGATATTCTCAACTCGAATGCTCAGTTTCTTGCTCAAGAACTGGCGAAACTGGGGATTGCCCACTATTACCAATCGGTGGTTGGGGATAATCCTGAGCGCATTATTCAGGTTGTGCGGACAGCCTGCGATCGCGCCAACCTTTTGATCTTCACGGGAGGCTTAGGTCCGACTCCCGATGACCTTACCCATGCCACCCTCGCGGCTTGCTTTGGGGTGGGTTTAGTTGAACATCCAGAGATTTTAGAAGACATTCGCCGTAAGTTTGCCGAACGGGGGCGCGAGATGACCCCGAATAACCGCAAACAAGCCTTATTGCCAGAGGGCGCTCAGGTTTTGACCAATTCCGGCGGCAGTGCCCCTGGCATCATCTGGCAACCTCGCCCCGACGTGACCATCCTGACGTTTCCCGGTGTTCCAGCAGAACTGAAATATATGTGGCGGGATGTAGCAGTGCCGTATCTAAGGCAAGCGGGCTGGGTGCAGCAAACCGTTTACAGTCGCCTCCTCCGATTCTGGGGCATTACCGAATCGGCACTGGCGACCAAAGTGCAACCATTCTTTGATTTGCAAAATCCTACCGTCGCGCCCTATGCCAATTTGGGTGAAGTCAAATTACGAATTTCGGCTTTGGCAGAGAGTGAAACGGCGGCTCAAGCCCTGATCGCCCCGATCGAACAACAGTTGCTCGAGATCGCGGGCACCGATTGTTATGGGGCTGATGACGATTCGCTGGCCTCAGTGGTGGGGCAATTGCTGCAAGCGGTGGGAGCCACTCTGGCAGTGGCGGAATCCTGCACAGGGGGCGGGTTGGGGGCAATGTTGACCGCGATCGCAGGTAGCTCCAGTTATTTTTGGGGCGGCGTCATTTCCTACGACAATTCGGTCAAAGTCGGCTTGTTAGGCGTGAACCCGGATGATTTGGCGCAATTTGGAGCCGTCAGCCACCCCGTTGCGCAACAAATGGCGGCAGGCGTGCGCGATCGCCTTCAAACCACCTGGGGCTTAAGTATCACCGGAATCGCTGGCCCCGCGGGGGGTAGCGACGAGAAGCCTGTCGGTTTGGTCTACATTGGGCTGGCTGGAAAAATGGGGGTGACCAGCGTGGAATATCGCTTTGGCGGCGGTCGGGGGCGAGATTGGGTGCGGCATTTAAGCGCATGTTCTGCCTTAGACCAGTTGCGCCGTCACCTGTTATCGGCTAAATTTTCAAGTTCTTCTGACGATCGCTACCCTTGATTTGATAATTTGGGTACAATTTTGATAGATGATTCAAACCCTGGTTCAGATAAGGGGTAAAAACCGTAGCCCTCATGTCTGAAGTCCACGCTTTGATAAGGAGCTATTAATTAATGGACTACCTGGATAAGGTGCTTGAGAAAATCAAGGAATGGGCGCGGAAGTTAATTGATGCGCTACTCGGTCCAGAAGCGCAGCCTGAACCGGAACCGATTCCTATCCCTGTGAACGATCCTCAACGGCGTTAATTCTGTTGCAGGTTTTTGAGTTTTGAGTTGAGTGATGTCCCCCATTGGTCAGCATTCTTGTTCTGCATGGTCCTAACCTGAATCTTCTGGGCAAGCGTGAACCTGGAATTTATGGGGCGGTGACGCTTGAAGAAATTAATTCGCGGTTAGAGCAAGAAGCGGATTCTATTCAAGCAAAGGTCTTGTGTGTTCAGTCCAATCATGAAGGCACGTTAGTCGATCGCATCCACGCGGCCTGGCAGGTGCATGATGGTCTGTTAATTAACGCGGGTGCCTATACCCATACCAGCGTTGCGTTACGAGACGCGATCGCGGGTATCCAAATGCCGACGGTGGAAGTCCACCTCAGTAATATTTACCGTCGAGAAGAATTTCGGCATCATTCTTATATTGCGCCTGTGGCGATCGGGCAAATTAGCGGCTTTGGTGCTGATAGCTATGTATTGGGTCTGCAAGCTCTAGTGCGCCATTTGCGGTCTGTCGCCAGCTCGTGAATTGGTTGAAATAGCCCAAACCCACTCACAGGATGGACTTTTAGGCTGGGCGGGCAAGATGCCCACCCCACAGGAGCAAAGTTGATGTTGCCATTCATTGTTCGTTCTAATCCCCACCCCCCAACCCCTAACCCCTAACCCCCAATAGCTTTGATCCGGCAAAATGTGCTTCAATCAGGGGAAATTAACGTGATTGCAGCAGGTCAAAAAAGCATGGATGTTGTTCATTTCGCGGTGAATGGCACCTTGATGCGGGGCTTAGAGTTGAATGTCAATTTGCATCGGGTGCATGCCACGTTTGTCCGAGAAGCCTTCACGGAACCCACCTACCGACTCTGGTCGATTGGCGATCGCCATCCTGCCATGCAGCGGGTCAGTCAGGGGGGAACGGCGATCGCGGTGGAAGTCTGGGCGGTGCCAGTCAAGGGCATGGCGACGATTTTGCAATTAGAACCGCCGGGGTTGTGCATTGGCAAAGTCCGATTGGCGGACGGGGAAGAAGTCCTCGGTGTCTTGGGCGAAGCCATTTTGTGTGAAGGTCAAAAAGAAATTACCGCCTGGGGCTGCTGGCGGGCTTACGTGAATTCCATTCGTGCTCAACAACCGGAGGTCGCATGACAGAATCCCAGTTTGATCCGGCTGCTTATGTCGATGCCGCCGCTGCCCTGATTGGCTTACCTATCCCAGCCGACTATCACCAGAATGTCGTCGCCAACTTTGAACGCATTCACACCGTCGCGCAACTGTTTCTCGATTTTCCCTTACCCGAAGAAACTGAAATTGCGCCCGTGTTCGAACCCTAAGTAACTTCATAGATCTGCGAGATTTTAAAAATCTCGCAGATCTCATCTAGCCCCTAATCCCTAATTTCCACCACCATGCCCTATCCTGATGCGACTCAAATTGCGCTGAGTGTGCGCCAGCGAGAAGTGACAGCGAAGTCTGTCGTCGCCGCCGCCCTCGCCACGATCGCCGAAAAGAACGCCACGCTCAATTGCTTCACGACGGTGTTAGCGGATCAGGCGATCGCGGATGCAGAAGCATTGGATCGGGCGATCGCTCAGGGGCAGGAACCGGGGATGCTGGCGGGGGTGCCGTTTGGAGTAAAAGACTTGTTCGACATTGCCGGAGTAACGACGCTGGCGGGATCTAAAATCAATGCCGAGTTGCCTCCAGTGACCGCCGATGCCACGCTGGTACAACGGCTAAAGCAGGCAGGTGCCATTCTCGTAGGCGCTCAAAATATGGACGAGTACGCCTATGGGTTTGTGACTGAAAATAGTCATTATGGCCCCAGCCGCAATCCTCATGACCCCAGTCGGATTACGGGCGGCTCGTCGGGCGGTTCGGTGGCCTCAGTCGCAGCGGGGATGGTGCCCCTATCTTTAGGATCGGATACGAACGGGTCGATTCGTGTCCCCTCTGCGTTTTGTGGCATTTTCGGCTTAAAACCGACCTATGGCAGACTCCCTCGGACTCGTACCTATCCTTTTGTGGGCAGTCTGGATCATCTGGGGCCGTTTGCGCGATCGGTACGAGATATTGCCCTGATCTTCGATGTGTTGCAGGGACATGACCCGGAAGATCCAGTATGTACCCAGCGTCCGCCAGAACCCTGTACGCCGCAATTGAGTCAGGGAATTGAGGGACTTCGGATTGCGATCGCCGATGGGTATTTTGCCAAAAATGCTGAACCGGAAGTGTTTGTCGCCCTAGAGCAAGTGGCCCAAGCGCTGGGTGCCAGTCAACGTGTCACGATTCCCGAAGCGCATCGAGCTAGAGCTGCCGCCTTTATCATTACAGGGTCAGAGGGTAGCAATTTGCATCTGGAGGATTTGAAGACCCGCCCGCAAGATTTTGATCCAGCCACCCGCGATCGCTTTTTAGCCGGGGCACTGATTCCGACGACCTGGTAT
>JAIXVO010000550.1 GCA_027482985.1 Cyanobacteriota bacterium | reverse complement strand
TCGCCCGCAAATTGATTGTAGGAAAAGCTGAGGTAGTTGCCTTCACCATTGATGATCGTCATGATGTCTGGCAGGGCCGACAAAATGGCTCGATTTTGGGCTTCACTATCGCGCAGGGCGATCTCCGTCAGTTTCGCAACGGTGATGTTTTGTGCCGTCCCCACCAATTTGATGATTTGCCCTGTCTGGTTGTAAATGGCTTCCCCCTTACTGAGAAGGTACAACACAGACCCATCCGGGCGGGTAATTCGGTGTTCTAAGCTGTAGGGAGTGCCAGTGGCGATCGTCTGTTCGACGGCAGCGCTTAACCGGGGGCGATCGTCCGGATGGATCATGATCTGCAACTGATCGTGGGTTGGTTCTCCATGCGCCGGATCGAGGTCATAGATCCGGAAAAGTTCCTCCGACCAGGCGATGGTTTGGGTTGCCAGATCAAATTCCCAGTTACCCAGTTGGGCAATGCGTTGAGCTTCTGCTAACCCCCTTTGACTGTGTTGGAGGGCGGCTTCTGTGCGTTTGCGTTCGGTAATATCAAAGCGGATAGCCATATATTGATAAGGCTCACCGCGATCATTCACAAACGGGACGATCACCGTGTCCATCCAATACTCAGAACCATCTTTAGCCCGATTTTTAATCTCGCCTTGCCACACTTCTCCCCGGCGAATGGTATGCCATAACTCCCGAAAAAATGCGTCTGAATGATAGGCGGAGTTCACCACTTGATGGGTTCGCCCCATTAATTCCTCGCGGCTGTATTGCGAAATTTCACAAAAGCGATCGTTCACATCAATAATGCGCCCCTGGGCATCAGTCATCACCACGATCGCCGCCTGATCCAAGGCAAACTTCATATCGATCAATAGCTTTACCAATTTCTGCTGTTCCAGTTCGGCGCGTTTGCGATCGGTGACATCGTAGACGGTGCCTAACACCCCCGTGATTTGTCCAGTGGCATCTCGCAAGGGCGTGAAATATTCAAAGCTCCAGCCACTCCGATTGGTTTGGGGGATATGAAAGGGTGCATCGGCAACATGGACGGTTTCCCCAGCTAGCGCCCGTTGGAGTGCGTCAAACACCCCATTCGTGCCTAGAAATGGGAAGATATCCAGGCAATACTGCCCGATCACAGTGGCGGCAGGCAGACCGCTGAGAGTCTCCATGAAGCGATTCCAGACTTGATAGCGCAACTCACCATCCCAGACAATAATCCCTTCTTGGGCTGCGGCAAAGACATACTCATCGAAGGCTAAAGCGGCTTCCAGTTGTTGCGTGCGATCGCGCACCTGCTGTTCCAGATCCTCATTCAGCTGGCTTAACTGCTGGTTCGCCCGAGTCAGTTCTTGCTGTTGGCGAGCCAGTTGCTGATCCTGTTGATAGCGGCGCACTGCCTCACTCACGGTTAACTGTAAATCGTGCTCGTGCCAGGGTTTAGCCAGAAAGCGGTAAAGGTTCCCCCGGTTGACCACATGCCCGACTGCTTCAGCACTGGCCTGCCCTGTCAACATGACTTGCAAAACGTGGGGATGGCGGTGGTAAAGTTCGATCAAAAAATCATCCCCTTTCATCCCCGGCATAATTTGGTCAGCAATCACCAGGGGCAGTTCATGCCCTGCCGCCAGCAGTTCATCGATCAGAGCCAAAGCTTCGACGGCACTTTCGGCAATCTCGATCGCATAGTCAGGAAAATATCGGGATAATTGAGTTCTAAGCGTTAGCAGAACATTCCGTTCATCATCAACGCAGAGGATTGTGGGATAGTTCATAGCCTGTTGTACCAGGGATTCAATGCAAAATGAGTGCGGCTGGGTTGAGCAGATAGACCTTCAATGCCACAGAAGAACTGGCTATCGTCACCAAAACATCGCGTTGCTCTGAGCCAGCTGGGCTATTTGCAGGGGAGAGAGAAGGGAGTACAGTCATGGCATAAAGGATAACTTGTTTATTTTGGCGTTCGCAGAGAATAATAAACCTGCTTTAGAGAGCATGCCCCAATCGTTGCAGCACAGGTAATTTTATTTTCCGTTCTTCACAATTTGAGTGGAGTTGAAATCTGGCTCAGACTGTGGGTTGATCCGGGGATAAAGGGAACGAGAGGGTGAAAGTTGTTTGTCCAGGCGCACTGGTCATGGCAATCTCGCCTTGATGTCGGTGCATGATCTGCTGCACAATATCGAGTCCTAAGCCGCTGCCCTCGCCTCTGGGCTTGGTGGTAAAGAACGGTTCAAAGATCCGATTCTGGATGTCGCTGGGAATGCCACTGCCAGAGTCGGTGAGGGTGGCGATGAGGCGATCGCCCTCAGCATAAATGACAATTTCGAGGGTGCCCTGCTGGTTCATAGCATAAAGGGCGTTGTCAATTAAATTCACCCAAACCTGCGTGATTTCATCCGGATTACACCAGATCGGCGGCAGCTTGGGTGCTTCCTGGCGGTGCACTGTGACACCTTGTTTGAGCCGATTCTGATATAGCATCAGAGCGACTTCCAGCCCGTCTGTCAGGGGGTGCCAACTGTATTCCGCGAACTGATGCTGATGGCTATAGGTCTTGAGGGCAAAGACAATCTTGGTCGCACGTTCGACTTCTTGCTGAATGTGGCTGGCATTCTGATACTGCATCACAATTTGGCAAGCCGCTGCCAGAATGGTCGTGGCCTGGCGATCGCGGAGGAGGGAGGCGTAGGGCGTGGGCGTGTTGATCCGGAGGAGGGTCAGCTGGGTAGCAATGGGTCTGGCGGCGGCAATGCCTTGATCGGTCAACTGTGTTTGTAAGTGCTGGCGGAGTTGGCGTTCGGCCTGGCTGGAGAGGGATTCTGGCTGGTCTAAGGCGGCGTGTAACAGCGCTAAAAAGTCAGTTTGCTGCTGGGGGGAGAGGGTGGCCCAGAGGGTGGGGAACTGTTGCAAGGTCGTGTGAAAGGCACTCAAGATGTTGGCGGTAGCACCTTGAATAATGCCCAGGGGGGTGTTGATTTCATGCGCAATGCTAGCTACCAATTGCCCTAGCACTGCAATTTTTTCGCTTTGGATCAGTTCTTGCTGGGTATTTTGGAGATGGGCGATCGTCTGCGAGAGTTCTTCCGTGCGTCGGGCGACTTGCTGCTCCAGCGTTTGATTCAGGTGATGCAGTTGCAAATGGGTTTTGACCCGCGCCAGCATCGTCTCAATCTGAATCGGCTTGGTGATGTAATCGACTCCTCCCGCCTGAAATCCTTTGATCTGAGCCGCCACTTCATTCAAAGCCGTCATAAAAATTACGGGAATGGTCTGCGTCGTCGGATCTGCCTTCAACCGTTGGCAGGTCTCAAACCCATCCATGCCTGGCATCATCACATCCAGCAAGATCAGCTCAGGACGGGTAACTCTGGCTCGCTGCAACCCGCTGACACCCGTTTTGGCGGTTGCCACTGTAAACCCCTGGCTTTCGAGTTGTTCAAACGCAACGGTTAAGTTGGTGGGATGATCGTCGATGACTAGGATCGTGGCGGGTGCTGAGGCGGTGGTGGGGAGGGGAGAAGCCATCGGCATTGCGGTTAGTTGGAGGGCGGTGGCGGGGCATGGTTGGAGAAATGGGGGTGCAGGAGTTGCAAGATGCCTTCATCATCAAATTGTTGACTCAGTTCTAGCAATTTGTTGGCGAACGGGGTGTATTCCGGGTCGAGTTGTTTGAGTTGCATGGCTTCGCGCCGCACGGCGGACATTAACCCCAATTGGGCGGCCTGATATAGTTCCGTCAGAGCGATCGCGGGCGGAATGACCCAGGTGTCAGGCGTGAGGGCGATCGCGGGATCGGGGTCAGGCGCGGCGGTGATCCATTGCAAGTCTAAGGCAGGTTGGAGCGCCGCTAGCAGTGCTGGGAGGGTAATTGGTTGGGGGAGCAGGGCGGTGCATCCGGCTTGTTCTACTGCCGCTTGCTGCGCGGGCGTGATGGTTGCTGTTGCCATGAGCATGGGAATTTGACTGCCAGCCAACCTCTGGCGGAACTGCTGCAGGCAGGCCAGTTTTTCCTCATAAGTCCCTACCATATCACTGATGATGGTATCTGGCTTGTGGTGCAGCGCCAACTCCAACCCTATCTGCGGGATTGTGGTAGACAGAATTTCAAAGCCTAGCGGTTGTAGTAAGCCCAGGACAATCTCCCCCTGGGGGGGGGGGGCGGCGAGAAGCAGAATTTTGCGGCGGTCACCGTGATACCCCACCACTTTCTGCGGGGTGAAGCTGGGTTGCGGTTGCCAACTGGTGTCTGCTGGCAGCGACAGCTCAAACCAGAACGTGCTGCCTGCGCCCAAGTTGCTTGTGACGGTTAGCGTCCCACCCATCAATTGCACAATTTGCTGGCTGATGGCTAAGCCCAGTCCGGTACTTTCCGTGGCGCGATCGCGATGCAGCACCTGGACAAAGGGTAGAAAAATCTGACTTTGATGATCGGGTGCAATCCCGATGCCTGTGTCTTGCACCTGAAATCGCAGTCGATGCGACTCCTGAACAGTCACCTGAAACGTGACGCTCCCCTGGTCGGTAAACTTAATCGCATTACTCAGCAGATTCAGGAGCACTTGGCGCAGGCGTTTGTCATCTGCATGAACCGCCACAGGCAGATGTGGATCGGGTTGATAGTGGAATTGCAAGCCTTTTTGCTGGGCTTTGATCCGGCAAATTTCCACGGTGGCCAGTAGGAAGTTGCCAAGGTGGAAATCCTGCGGGTAGAGTCCCATTTTCTGGACTTCCAACTTCGAGAAATCGAGAATGTCGTTGATTAGAGTCAGCAGATGGGAGCCACACTGGTGAATCACTCCCAAGCCTTGTTGCTGTTTGGGTGTAGTGGC
>JAIXVO010000373.1 GCA_027482985.1 Cyanobacteriota bacterium | reverse complement strand
GGTCAAACGCGGGAGCTGCTGGAGTGAGGCTCATTTTTGCGGCCAACGCCTGGGAAGATTACCTCTACTGGCAAAAAAGCGACCGTAAAGTCCTCAACCGTATCAACGCTCTGATCAAAGACATTCAGCGTCAACCCTTTGAGGGCATTGGCAAACCAGAACCACTCAAACATGGTCTATCGGGCTATTGGTCAAGGCGCATTACCGATGAGCACCGCATGGTCTATAAAGTGGAAGGTGACTCGATCTTGATCGCTCAACTTCGATACCACTACTGATATCGAAGGTAGGGGTTTGTGCGGTAGGGGTCGGGTGTCTAGCCATTTTCTAGAGGCTGTGCTTCTAAGCTGGCAGGCACCCGACCCCTTTAAGGAGCTATTCAATGCGATCGGGGATTTTGGGCTGGGCGGCTTGGTAGTGGGTTTCGCAGAGCCAGAGGTAGTCGCCCGTGTAGGTGGGCATGCGCTTTAACCCTAACCGCTGATGGTGAGGGTCTTCTTCGCGCAAAAAGGCGTGGAGGGCCAAAATGCCCGATCGCTCCGCTTCAGTAAGCAGACCATCCTTGAGACGACTGGGTTCTGTGACAGAAAATTCCTCCTTGAGCAGGGTGCCGGTGGCTTCTTTCATAGCGTCTAGGGACTTCTGAATCGCCCAATCGTCCATGATGGCTTGGCCAAAGTAGAGGTTGGCGGCAGGAGCCGCGAGGGGCAGCACGGTTTTTAAAACCCGCGAGACGAGGTTGGCGTAGGGCGCAACTTTGATCACCCAGTCGCGGGGGGCCTCAAACTCATAGACGCCTAAATCGGGTTGATGAACCCGGTGCTGGCAGTTTTCGGCTTCGCACCAGAGATGGAGGCGATAGCGCTGGTCAAAGAGCTGTCGCCAGTTGCCGTCGATGGGTTCTAGGGTAAACAGGCGGGGGCCTGCTTTGGCTTCGTTGGCGATCGCCCGCATGATGCCCATGGTGTAGTTGGCGATGCGGCTTTCCCACTCGGCCAGATTGTCTTGGATTTCGGCAAAGCCGCGATCGACTTTGGTCTCGATGCGGGTGAGCTGTTCGCGGGTGGTGTCGTCTTCAAAGCCGTAGAGTAATTCCACAATCTTGTGACGAGTGCCGCACACCTGGCAACGATCGCTGGCATCCCCTTCTTCTAGAGCCTGTCGTAGAAAACCAATTCGAAAGCGACCCTTGCAGGCTTGATTTCCTGTTTTGGTTGGACAAGGTACAGCAAAGTAGTAGCGGCCTTTTAATCCAGGCCAGGTTTCGTCAATCAAGGTTTGTAGGGTTTGCTGCAATACGGTGGTGAAATATTCGGGCCAGACGGCTTTAGTGTATAAGTGAAGCTCTCGGTCACGTAGCTCCAGCATGGCCTCGCCGTGGCGTTTGTTGCGCAAAAACATGCCCTTTTGCCAGTGCAGTCGGTGCTCTTGGCCGTCATCTTGGTGGCGTTTGTAGATGTAGTCGTGGGTACGCACAATCATCCAGGGAATCAGTCCTGGTGGCGCTTCTTCCATGACGCAGACCATGGCAATGCGACGGCGATCGGGGGCGGGGTCTTCTTCGGGCAGCCAGGGGAGAGCGGGGCGCACCTGGGGCACATGCTGCGATACCAGACTGCCGGTGCCGTCTTCTAAACGGTAGGAGACATCGTATTTCTCCATCAGCCGCAAAAAGAAGGGATAGAGCTCGGGTTCGTAGCGGGGTTCGTTGGCGAAGGGATGGTCGAACAAAACCTCTTTGAGACGGCTGTCGGGCAAAATGCCGTCCATGGCTTGGGTGGTGCGGTCTTCGAGCACAAAGCCGATCGCTTTGGTCAGCCATTCCGGCTTTAGCACTACGTCGTCTTGCAGCGCCTCGTCGTCGCCGTAGTAGACGATGTAGCCCAGATCGTGCATGAGGTCGGCCAGGGTGCGGGTGGCAATGGCGCTCAGGCCATGACGTTTGCACACAGCGGCAAAGTTGGCGTAGGTAATGCGCGGTTCATCCAGGGCCAGCAGTTCATCCCGCGATTCGCGCCAGGCCCGGTTGAGTTTGGCCCCCATTTGGTCAAAATTCTTCGCGGTGTCAGCGATTAGCTGCTTGAGGGCGGCGATGCCCACTTTGTCGCCCGTGGCGGGGTCGTCTATCAGGCTATCGACCTCAAGAAAGTCAACAATCATGTCGCCATAGTCGCGCTGGAGCACAGGTTTGTCGATGCGGGCAATGCGCTCCCCGGTTTTGCAGTGGGTAGAAACGATAATCACGCGGGCCGCTTCGCCCACCCGCAGGCGCAGCATTTTGAGCCAGTCTTCGACCTGGCACTGCTGCACACCGCGACGGGGTTCCCAAAGCAGCAGGTAGACCGAGCGTTTGCTAAAGAAAAACTGGTGGGTGACGCGGTAAACTTCTTGCCCGCCAAAATCCCAGGCGTTGAATTTGAGCTGGGTGTCGGCTTTATCGGGGTGAGGCAAGCTGAGGGCTTGAATATCGATGCTGATGCCGTGGGTGGTTTGCTCACCCGCCTGAGGATTTTTGCCCGTGAGGGCTTTGAGCAATGTGGTTTTGCCCACATCTCCTTCGCCAATGAGAACTAGCTTAGCTTCGTAGAGGGCT
>JAIXVO010000330.1 GCA_027482985.1 Cyanobacteriota bacterium | reverse complement strand
GCAATTGTGTGGCCATATGATTAAATGAATGTGCCAATGTGTTGAATTCTCGAATGTTACTGTCTTTGACGCGCTGATTGAGCGAACCAGCCGCGATCGACTGACTGGCTTGGTTTAACCCTTGAATCGAACGGATAATCCAGGTGGAGGTAAGTAAGCCGAGGCCTGTGGCGATCGCTACAGCTGCCAGGCACAGCAGGATGGTGGTTTGGGTGTTGGCGTTCACCTGAGCCATGAAGGTGGTTTCAGGTAGGCTGGTGACCACGAGCCAATCCAACCCATACTGGTCGCTCCAGGGATTGATATGAATGTAGTAGGTTTGCCCCTGGGCTTTGATTTGCCGATGTTGAGGTGCGGTGATGGCTTTGAAGTTGGGGCTGTCGTTCGTAAGGTGTTGGGCAATCTCGCGCACGGTCGGATCGGTACTCTCGTGCGCCTGAATCCGCTGCACTCGGTTGTTTTGAATGGTAAACGGTTGCGCCGGACCAGAATTGGCGACCAGCGTCCCATCGCGCTCTAAGATAAAAATTCTTTCGCTGCTTTGGGTGGCTAACCGATTCAGAAATTGATTGAGTTTGAGCAAATGAATTTCTGATCCTACCACGGCAATGAGCTGCTGCTGGGCATTGTAGACGGGGCGCGAGGCTGCAGCCGCAATGTAGGGTGGGTAGGCGGGTTCGTTATAAACGTAAATATCTACCCAGGTGGGACGACCAGCCGTTACAGCTTTTTGATAAAACGCTTCCTTCAACGTATCCCAGGTGGCAGTGGTCATCACTTGTGTCCGCTTGCCCTGACGATCAGTGCGGTAGGTGGTGACGTTTTTGGGTTGTTGGCGGGTGAGCGGGGTAATTTCATCCAGCGTGACGGTTTGACCATCGTAGCGACCCACCCCGATCGCCTCTCCAGTGGGCAAGTTGATCGCAATATAAGTGAGGGGACAGGTCTGCATTTGATGCCAGAGATACTGGCCGATCTGCGTGCGATCGCGGAGGTTCAATAATCCGAGCTGAATGGCATCGTAGTTCTGTTGATTGATCCGGTGCGGGATGGCGACATACTCATCTAAGTGCCGATTGATCTCATTTCCGGTTTGCTCCATCAGTTGCGTTGCCAGAGCTTGCACGGCCCGTTCACCATTTTTAGAGGAAAGATAGCCCACCAGCCCCACCGCTCCAAAAATTTGGCATAAGAACGGGACAATTAACACCCATTTCAACGGGAAACTGCGACCGGAGATGGTGAATAACCTGGACATGAGTGGGCGCGGGTGGAAAGGACGCGATCGCGGTAAGGAGGGGTGTTCAGGGCATCAGGGCTGGACCAAAGCTATATTGTAGGAGCGGATCATTTCTCTATTTTGCCTCATGCAGAGCATTCATCCTCATGACCTCGATCGCTTTTTGCAGGCACAACAGGTTAACTACGATCAGGCACTCCGCGAATTGCAGGTAGGTTGCAAGCGATCGCATTGGATGTGGTATGTGTTCCCCCAGTTCAAAGGCTTGGGTGAGAGTGAAACCGCACAACGGTATGCGATTCAAAGTGTAGCGGAGGCCACTGCCTATCTTGCCCATCCTGTGTTGGGACAACGTTTGCTGACGTGCTGTGAGGCATTGCTGGCAGTGGAGGGGCGATCGGCGCAGGAGATCTTCGGGTCACCGGATGACTGGAAGTTAAAATCCTGCATGACTTTATTTGCATCCATTACCGCAGCGGATTCGGTGTTTCATCAGGTCCTCGATCGCTACTTCCAAGGAAGACGCGATCAGCAAACGCTCCGCTACTTGCAGGCTGGAAAGAGTGAACTAGAAACTCGGGATGCTGACGGTGCAGGTGATTGAGCCACTAACACAACTTTCCCTGCCTCATTCACGACCCATCCTTGCGCTTGCAGAAGTGGTGTTTTACTCATTGCTTTAGGACTGGGATCAGGAGTGACGTTTGGAGCTGGATTAGGCGTAGTGGTAGAGGCGCGATCGCGCTCAGGTGAACCCAGATCAACGAGGACGCGATCGTCGTTCACCGTATCCGATGGGCTGGCAGGTAAACCACCCCGCCCGGTGACGAAAAACTCTCCGGTGGCTTGTTGATTGGTGGGCGAACAGGCCGCAATCACTAACCGACTCACATCCACCACATCTGTTTGCAGTTGCAGCAAGCCCTGACTGGGGTCAATCCCCGGCGTTTGCAAAATCACGGCCCCGCTAAAATCTGGCCCCAGTGCCGAAGTTGCCGTAATGTCACTTTGGGGAGTCAGAAAGGGGCGAAATTGGGTGCCAAAAATGGCCGTCGCCCGAATACTCACGCGCCCGCCAAAACTCTCTTGTGCATTCGCCGTAATATCACTATTTTCCAAGGCAACCAGGGTCTGAGTTGAGATCCGTATGTTTCCCCCCGTTGCCGTCCCCGTCGCATTCGTACTGATCAAACTATTATTCCGTAATCGCAAATCTCGAGTGTCCAGAGTAATGTTGCCCTGCCCCGCCCGTGTCTCAGCCAACAACACCCCCTGATTATTCAATTCAATGAAGGGGGCATCAATGTTTAAGTTCCCAGCAATTCCAGTACTGGTGCCACTGACCGCAATTCGACCGCCATTTTGGACGACGACTCGATCTGCCGCGATCGCCAGATTACCCGCTGCCCCTCGCCCCGCCGAACTCGCTGAAATTAAACTGGGTGTTCCATCCAGCAAAGACCGTCCACTGACCTGCACAGTGTCAGCATTGATCACCAAATTGCCAGCATTGCCAGCATTGAATGTCCCCGATGAAATCCGAGAGCCATTCTGCACCGAAAGCGTTCTTGTATTAACAGTTAAATTTCCTCCAGAGCCAGTCGCATTTGGGAGATTGTTTTGAGGGATGCTACTCCCTGCTTGCGCTAGAAGCCCATTCACCCGACTGCTGCCGCCGCCACTTAGTTGGATCGTATCTGCGTTGATCGTGAGATTTCCACCCTGCCCAGTGTTGAAAGTAGTTGCACTGATTTGTCCACCATTACTTACAGACAATCTGTTGGTATTGATGACTAAATTCCCAGCATTACCTGTTGCACTACGGTTAGATACCGCAGAAATCCCACTAAATAATCTGACTGGACTTGTTGCCGAAACCCCACTCACATCAACACTCTCTGAAGCATCGATGGCCAGATTTCCTCCCTGCCCTGCACCAAAGGTAGACACCGAAATTAATCCACCATTTTGCACAATTAATCGCTTTGTATCAATTGCCAGCGTACCCGCATTAGCAGCCCCACCTGTCTGGTTAAAAAGAACAGATTGAAATTCTGTTCCAGCCTGGGAGAAAGCGGTTCCCAATACTTCAACAGAGTCAGAGGCTTTAATCAGGATCGTTTTTCCAGGAGAAGTATTCGTGCTGTTAAAGGAACCCAGTTGTGAGCCATCCACCAATCTGAATTGCTTCCCTTGTACCTGGATCTCTCCACCATCGTCCGCAAATACAGCAGCATTCTGGCGCAGTTGAATGTTTTGAAAAGCCTGAACTTGACTGTACCCCAACGTAAAGCCTTGACCGACGAGGCTGAGATTCACAAAGCTATTCTGATCAACACTACCCAGTTCAACTCGCCCTGTTCGTGACTGAATCACTTCCCGTCCTTGAAATCCTCGATTCCCACCCGTAATTGTGATTTCTCCTCCCAGCAGCCCAATCGTTTTATTCGTAATAGGATCTTTTCTTTGCGTTGTGACATCTGTTGGAGAGTTAGCATCTTCTGCCAGATTCGCTCCATTCACCTGAATGCTCCCTGGATTAGCACCAAACTGCACTCCAGTTGGCACACTGACAGTCAGAACTGGGGGGACTTGCGGGTTAGCACTGAAACTACTGCCATCGGCAAACCGAATACTGCTTCCTGTGGTTGTCAATAGAGAACCACCTAGTGAGACGGTGGCATTCGGACCAAAAATAATGCCATTGGGATTAAGCAAAAACAGATTAGCACCTGCCGGGGTTTGGAGCTTGCCGTCAATGGTGGAGACGGTTCCACCTGTGATGCGGCTAAAAATGTTTTGAATACCAATGTACTGAGTGGTGTCAAACACGGCTGAACCATTCGTTGGAATTGAGAACTGCCCAAAACTATGAAACAAGTTACTACCAGCCTGCGTGCCATTGGTGATCGTGAAATCATTGCCACTCTGAGAAACGCTGGTGGGAATGGGTAAGGTGCCATCACTGGTAATTTGGGCGAACGCGGCATTCCCCCACCCAATCAGAGCACTTGCGGATAGCAGGGACGTTATCAGGACAGCAACATGTTTCATCGTATTAAGTCGAGCCAAAATCCATGAATTTACTGGTAGAGACAGGATCGCCTGTAAGTTTTCGCAGAAATTATCATACCAGTTTCCACTGTTGCCGATTTTATTGAGACAAGATTATAATTTAGTGGATTCTATTTATCTTGGAGATCGAAACCGTGGCAGAATCTGAGAAAGATATTACAAAAGCTGAGAAGGATGAAGTCAAGCCTGATGAAGTTGAAAACGAATCCGCTGAGCTTACAGAGGAAGATTTGAGCGGTGTTGCTGGCGGTGCCATGAGACCCCCCGATGATGGAGGTTGAACCCTAGGTTAGTTGCTATCTTTCCTCGGTTGCTAGGTTGCACCTGCGTTACATTATTGACTTTCTCATTCAAAACAGCCGCCTCTTGTTTAGGGGCGGCTGTTTTTAGTTTTTAACCAGTCTATTATGAGGACGGATTTTGGCGACAGACTAACGGCAGTAACTGGGCGATCGCTCATCGGTTGCGTCTACTCCGCCCGTGATCTGGGTGCAGTGCGTCAGTTGATGTGTATCAATTCTTATTGAAAATCTTTCCGGATTTCGTTCGCAAGTATCTAAACACTGTAAACTCATTGTTTTCTGCGGCTCTTTGGGGCGAGTTACTTCACGAATCGCAGCCAAATGAGGATAATGGGATGCAAGTGATGCAAAAACTGATCAACTGGATGACGATTTGCGATCGCTTGTGTCAAATTCGCTTTCCGGTTGACGCGATCGTGCCGCTAGATCCACCGTCGTCGTTGACTACAGACCCTCGGTTTTGCGTCACTGCACCACTGTTTCGTTCATCCAATTAACCTATGTGGGACAAGCTCAAAAAACAGCTCTGGCGTTGGCGTGGCATGTTTATTGTGGTGCCCAGTGTCACGGCGACCGTATTGCTGTTGCGGGTTGTGGGCTTGCTGGAACTGGTGGAATTGACCGCCATGGATCAGTTTTTTCAACTGCGACCGGAAGAAGCAGTAGATGCCCGCATCGTAATTGTGGAGATGAACGAACCTGATGTCCAAAAACTGGGGGAAACGCTCTCGGATTGGCAAATGGTGCGCTTGCTCAACATCATTAAACAACAACAACCGACAGGCATTGGGCTGGACTTTTACCGGGATCTACCCGTGCCACCAGGGGATGCGGAACTGAAAGCACAGTTGAAATCTTCGCCAGCGGCTGATGGTAAAACCCTGGCGTGGATGTTGGGCGGATATGCGGAACTGGAAAAAGTGATGAACTCAACGCCCAATCTGATTGGGGTGCAAAAAGTTGGCAATCCACCCGTGAATCCGCCCCCGGCGTTGAAAGCCAAAGATCAGATCGGGATCAATGACATGATGCTCGATCGCGATGGGAAAGTGCGGCGCATCTTTTTTTTCTTAGGCGATGGCTTGTTCAGTTTCTCCTGGCAACTGGCCTATCTTTACCTGCAAAAGCAGAATACCCCGGTTGAATTAATCAATAATGACTTGATTCAATTGGGGTCGATTCCTTTACATCGCTTTGGCCCTAACGATGGCGGTTATGTGCGGGCGGATGCGCAGGGGTTTCAGGTGTTGATTAACTACCGTGCGGGGACGTTGGGCAAACCTCAGAAATTTCCCACCGTGTCAATGGCGGCGGTCTTAGAGGGCAACATTCCCCCAGATATTTTTCGCGATAAGTTGGTGTTAATTGGTCCCACAGCGGAAAGTAAGAAAGATGTCTTTCTCACGCCTTACAGCACCAATCTGTTTCAGGATACGGTGAGGATGCCGGGTGTCTATATTCATGCCCATGCCATCAGTCAGTATTTAAGTGCCGTGTTGGAGGGGCGACCTTTGATTCGCACCTGGAATGAGGCGTTAGAAATTGTCTGGATTTTGAGCTGGGCGGTGTTGGGAGCAATTTTGAGCTGGCAACAACAGTCCGGGGGAAATATGAGAAAAAGAATTCCTTGGACGGCGCTGAGTTTGCTCCTGGTTGCCGGATCATTGACGGGCGGCAGTTACCTCGCTTTTCTCGGTGGGTGGTGGATTCCCGTGGTGCCAGCTTTGTTAGCCTTAGCCGGATCGTCTCTGGGGGTGACGGTCTATGTGGCGCAATCGGCGAAAGAAATTCGGAAAGTGTTTGGGCGGTTTGTCACCGATGAGATTGTGGCCAATTTACTGGAAAATCCCGAAGGGCTGAAGATGGGTGGAGAGCGCCGCAAAATTACCATGTTGACTTCGGATATTCGGGGCTTTACCGCGATTTCGGAACGGTTGCCGCCGGAAGAAGTCATTCGCATCATCAATTTGTACTTGGGCTATATGGCGGATGTGATTACCCAGTATCAGGGCACGATTGATGAATTTATGGGAGATGGGATTTTAGTCTTATTTGGTGCGCCCACTGTGCGCGAGAATGACGCTGATCAGGCGATCGCCTGTGCGATCGCGATGCAGCACGCGATGATCCCCGCGAATGAGAAGATGCAGGAATTGGGCTTACCCAAGCTCGAAATGGGGATTGGCATTAATACTGGGGAAGTGGTCGTCGGGATTGTGGGTTCCGAGAAGCGATCGAAATACGGGGTCGTGGGCGATCAAGTGAACGTCACTTACCGGATTGAAGGGTACACGGTCGGGGGGCAAATTTTTGCCTCGGAATCAACGATTCGAGAGTTGTCGGCTGATGTGATCACGGATGAAGAGCGGGAAGTGCAGCCGAAAGGAGTCCACAAGCCGATCATGATTTACGAAGTGATCGGCATTGAGGGGAACTATAATCTGCACTTGACGAAGCCGGAAGAAGTCTTTCTCGCCTTGCCGCAACCCCTCAAGGTCCAATACGCGCGGCTGGAAGGGAAGCAGGTCGATCGCGATCTGGCCTTTGGGGAAGTCCTGCAATTATCTGCTCGTGAGGCGGAAGTCCGGCTGAACTGGGTCGATGGTCACTCTGTCCCAGCCGCGTTAACGAATCTCAAAATGAACTTTTTAGGCGCTGATAACGATGACGCGCGGGATGATGACGTGTATGCCAAAGTGTTAGAAAAAACCGCTGAACCAGGGCGGTTCTTTATTCGGTTCACCAACCGGCCCCCGGCGATCGAAGCCTATTTGCAGCAGGTCTATACTTCCCTGCTCTCGGTCTCCACAAGTCGCATTGATACGATCTAACGGCGGGTGGCGCTGTCTGGCAGAGTGAATCAAAACTTGGGGGTAATTCTTCTAACCCTCAAGTTATCCCTGGATGCGCAATCCCAATGGCGGCATGATCAGGGTTCTGCGGTAGTTGGGCGATTCATGACGAAGGTATTGAGGTTGCGATCGCGCTGCCGTTCGTAAATAAATTTGTCTACCCCTTGTAACACGAGATAAATGCCCAAACCGCCCATCTGTCGTTGTTCCAGCGGTTGCTTCAAGTGTTCATCTTCGGGCAGCATGTGTTGCAGGGGGTCGTAGGCCGCGCCAATGTCCTCGACCACAATCGTTAAGGTTTTGTCATCCAGTTCCGCCAGGATTTGCAAATGTCCTTCTAAACCAGACTCTTCATAGCCATGCACGATAATGTTCGTAGCGACTTCATCCACCGCCAGCCGCAGTTTGTAAGTGGCTTTCTTATCCAGCCCAGCGGCGGCGGCAGCGGTTTTCACAAAATCAGCGATCGCGCCTAAAGAATCGAGGTTCCCAGGCACACTGAGAGACTCCATAGATCATCAACTCCCTTGTGAGATGCAGGTCATTGCCGTGAAGCTGCCCACCGATCGCATCCAGTCGGCGGCAGGTTGGGGTCAAAGCCCAAAGCGATCGCCCCAACCTGGACGTGACTCACTGGAGCCACTGTTGGGGCGCAGCGGCAGGGAAATCGAGTGGACCGCCCTGCCAAACACCGGGGCGTTACGCCGGAATGTCTGCCTCACTGGGCACGATGAACACACTCTGATCAAAACCCGTCACCGTGAGGGTATGTAACACGGGTTCCTGCGGACTGACGACATACAAATCAGTATCCGCACCAATTTTCTGTTTAGCGTAGATTAACACTCGTAAGCCCGCACTTGCCATATATTCTAAATTTCTCAGATCGAGCACGAGGCGCTTCATGGGCGTTCCGGCTGCTTTTTCGACTTCGGCCTTAAAGGTCGGTGCGGTACTGGCATCCAGTTCTCCCGATAAGATAATTTTAGAGGTTGCTTCAGAAACCGTTTCGAGGGTTGCAGTAAAAGCCATAGGTTTAGGTGGTGGTAAGTGGTTAATTCCAACAGGTAGATTTATTTGCCGACGAGAATCACGACTGAGCGATCGCCCAGTAGGATGCCCGATTGATTGTCCAGCGCTGGTTCTGACCCCGGCTCCCAACAATCTGCTGGGCTGGGGGCACCCGTGTTCGCAAACACATGCCAGTTGAGTCCCGGTGGTAAACCCGGAATTTCAAACCAGTGAGCATCCCAGTGCATATTCATGGCGACATAAATGTAGTTGTCCGGCATCGTACCCTCTTTCGCGTGTTTGCCACACAGCAGAAAGGCGATCGTCCGGCAATCATTCGACCAATCGGCGTTCCAGGCTTTGGTGCCATGCCAGGTAATGTCAGCGTAGCCACTGCCGACATAATCCGTATTGCGGAAATGCCAGCGGTTGCGGAAGACGGGATGGATCCGTCGGAACGCCACGCAGGACTTGACAAAGCGGAATAGTCCCGCATTCGTGTTGACCAGTTCCCAGTTGAACCAGTTCAACTCATTGTCATGGCAGTAGGTGTTGTTATTGCCATTCTGACTGCGCCCCACTTCGTCGCCCATCAGGATCATCGGCACGCCCTGACTGACGAGTAGCATGGCGATCGCGTTTTTCATCTGGCGCGATCGCAGGGCATTAATCCCCGGATCATCGGTCCAGCCCTCTGCGCCGCAATTCCAGCTATCGTTATCATTGCCGCCGTCATTGTTGTTTTCGCCATTGGCTTCATTGTGCTTGTCGTTGTACGACACCAAATCCGCCAACGTGAAGCCATCATGCGCCGTAATGAAATTAATTGAAGTTGCGGGTGCCCGTCCCGCCCAGGCATAGAGGTCGGGGGAACCCTGGAGCCGTTGCGCCATATCGCCCACTCGTCCCGGTTCGCCTTTCAGGAACTTGCGAATGCCGTCCCGATATTTGCCATTCCATTCGGCCCAGCGACCGAAGGCGGGGAATGATCCGACTTGATACAAGCCGCCCGCATCCCAGGCTTCCGCAATCAACTTACATTTCGCCAGAATCGGATCGAAGGCCAGGGTTTCCAGCAAGGGCGGATTCGCCAACGGTGCGCCCCAGGGATCGCGCCCCAGAATCGAGGCTAAATCAAACCGGAAACCATCAATGTGATATTCCGCCGCCCAATAGCGTAGACAATCCAGCACCATATTCCGCACAATCGGATTATTACAATTGAGCGTATTGCCGCACCCACTAAAGTTGAAGTAATAGCCTTCCGGGGTGAGCATGTAATACGTGCGGTTATCAATCCCCCGGTAGGAGATCGTGGGTCCCTGTTCGTTGCCTTCTGCGGTGTGGTTAAACACCACATCCAGAATCACTTCAATCCCATTTTTGTGGAGATCTTTGATCAGGGCTTTGAGTTCATCCACCTGCATGCCAAATTTACCCGTCGCCGCATAACCCGCTTTGGGCGCAAAAAAGCCGACAGTGCTGTAACCCCAATAGTTATACAGGGTTTCACCCGTGTGGGGATTGGGGCGACTGTTCTCAAATTCGTCAAACTCATAGACGGGCATGAGTTCGATCGAAGTCACGCCCAACTCTTTTAAGTAGGGAATTTTGTCGCGAATGGCCGCAAAGGTGCCGGGATGTTTCACGCCCGCTGAGGGATGCTGGGTGAAACTGCGGACGTGCATTTCGTAGATGATCTGATCTTCGGGGGGAATTTCCAGGGGGCGATCGTCTTCCCAGTCAAAGTCATCGAAGGAGAGACGGGCGCGGTGCTGGTAGGGATTGCTCCAATCCGGCGTAACGCCCCACACATCCCGACCGCCAATCACTTTGGCATAGGGATCCATGAGGATTTTGCTGGTGTCGAACCAGTGTCCTTCCTGGAAACTGAAGGGGCCATCCATGCGATAGCCATATTCGATGTTTTCGTAATCGAGGTCAAACACCACCATGCAGAACACATTCCCAATCCGGAAGGAATCCGGGAAGGGAATTTCGGCAAACGGTTCTAACTCGTGCCGTTTGAATAAGACCAGACTGCAAGATTTGGCATGACTCGAGAAAATCGAGAAATTGACCCCGCCCGGTTCCAGGGTGGCACCGAAGGGTAAGGGTTTGCCCCGTCGCAGTTTAAAGTCGCCGTAGGTATGAGTGGGATGGATATCAATGCGATCCATTGCCGTAGTTCCCTAAAGGTAGATTAGTCCCCCTTTCCCTAAACGCCAGGTAAAAGGGGGCATCGAAACATCAACGAGCCAACGTTAGCTCGCCAAACTCGCTTTGACCTTGAGCGCTGATAAGCCCAAATCCAGAGTGTCGCAGGTGGTGAAGAAGTCTAAAAACCCCGTAATCGACATGGTGTCCCGAATGTCTTCGGACAGCCCGACGAGAATCACCTGCCCATTTTGACCGGAGATTTGCCGATAGACCGACAATAACATCCGTAATCCGGCACTGGACATGTACGGCACCTTCGTTAAATCCATCAGAATTCTGCCGCCTGCTGCTGCTAGCGGGAGGACCTGTTCCTGAACTTTGGGAGCAGTGCCGCCATCAATGTCCCCAATCAATTCCACGACCGTTACCTGGTCGAGCGTTTCGGTTGAGGCGTGTGCTTTGACGATCGCATCAGTTGCGTCATCAATCGTTGTTTCCGACTCCAGGAGTGTCACCTGAAGATTTTTAATGTTGATTTCCATCCATCCTCCCGCTCAGGGCACCCACAGGTTTAGTTGGGGGTAATTGTAACTTTGACTCTGACTTGGTCTTTGGTTTCGGGTAACTTCACTGTTAACGCCTCGGCATCAAAGTGGGTGTAGGGTTCGTCATTGATCCACACCTCGGTGAGTTTGATGCTCCCCGGCGGCAAGATGTCGGGAGAAACGCGCAGAATGTTGTCTTTGAAGGCTCCCGGCATCGGCTTGAAGAAGAAGTTCATGGGTTGCTTGGTAATCAGCAGATTGGTGTAAACCGCTGACAGATAGCACAGTTCCGTCGAGTGATAGCCACTCATGGAGTGACTGCCCTTGAACCGCTCAGTGCCGACCAGGAAGGGAGTCCCGTTGTTCAACACGTTGAAGTACACGGCACCGTCATCATGATCCAGGAAGAAGGCATTGTAGAACGCTGTGGCTTCCCGCGCATGGCGCAAATATTCTGGCTCTTGATCAATCCCATGCAGGATGTGATAGGCGAGGATGGCTTGCTCTTGTTGCCACCAGGCTTTGCGATCGTGGTACACAAACCGATGTTGTTCTTCGCCCTCGGCCAGATTTCGTTCCACGACATCATACCAGCCGCCCCGCTGGCGATCGCTCCCGACTGCAGGCATGATATCTGCAATCTTCTTCGCCAGTGCCAGGTATTCTTCTTTGGGCTTGAGGGAATGCATCCGCATCAAGTTCCAGGCAATTTTCAAGTTGTGTCCAATCACAGCGCGATTCTGTTGACCCACCCAGGTTTTATCATGGGACCAGTCTTCAAAAAAGCGTTCCTGCACAAAGGGGCTATTTTCAAAGTCGGGGAAATATTTAGAAATGGTGTCAAATGTGTCTTCTAACATTTCCGCGTATTCCGGTTCGCCCGTCGCCAACCAGAGGTTAATCAAATAAGCGGGGGCATGGTCACCGACGGAGTTCCAGTTCTTCCGGGCGCGGTTCACCCCCAAAGATTCGCTCTTGGGATCGAGGGTGAGCGGGTCGAGGCTGGAAAAGTAGCCGCCCTGTTCCGGATCGCGGTAGAAGTTTTTGAACAACTTGACCGTCAATTCGGTATCTTTCAAAATCGCCGGATCGCCCGTCACTCGGTAGGTTTGAATCGGTCCCGCCAGTGCATAAATCTGCTCATACATAGGAATCGATTCGCGGTCTTCGCTAAACGCATCTCCGTGTTCGGAAGACAGTAATTTCTGTTCACGATTACCTTTCACCTGGATGCCGTGATACCAGTACACGATGTCTTCATCCGGGTCATAAAAGCGCATGTGATCTCGCAAGTATTCCGTCCCGCGTTCGGCGGCTTCCAGAAAACGATCTTCACCGGTCATCAGGTAGGCCGTGGCAAACCCGTAAACTAAGCGCGAAATGGTGTCGGTTTCTTGCAGGAAGTCATCCTTTTTCTTGGCTCCGGACAGGTTGAGGTAAGTCCGGTATTCTTTGTAATCGATCGCGTGGTCGGGATAGCCAAATTGCCAGCGCAGGTAAGAATCGGCAATCGATCGCACCTGTTTCACCCACCAATCCGGTTCTTCATGGCGATATTGCCCCACGGCTTCGCCCGGAAACACGAGGGATTTGACTTCAAATTTGTGACTGTCGCCCTGGGGATAAAAGATGCCATAGGCAAACACATGCTGACCGGGCGTGAGCAACTCGGCAAAGCGCGAGGTGGCATCGTTATAGGGTTCTTCTAAGTTCTGATAAATCCGACCGTAGGCGGTGTCGGTTAAATAAGCGCGATATTCCCGCCCATCCGAGGTCTTGATGCCAAAGGATTTATCCGATCGATTGAAGTCAGTGACGTAGCCCGTGAGCGTATCGGAAAACGAAAAACTCATGTGATCCATTGTGCTTGCTCCGTAGATGTGAATGGGGTGCCAGCCTGTGGTGGTAGCAGGTGGCGGGGGCGTGAGGCAGCGATCGCGAAACGTGGAACACGGTCAAATCCAGAACGAGAATTCTCTGGCGCTTTAAGCGGGCAGCGGCGGCGGGTTCTCTTCATCAACAAAGCCTTCACTCAGCTCAATGATTCTGCCATCGGGGTCTGCCAACCAGACGGTACGCCAACCGGGGATGTAGTCATCAAAGTTGAGTGGCCCCAGCGTAATGGGCGCAGCCGCCCCGATTTCAGCTAATTTGGCATCGACACTAGCTACTTTAAAGGCCAAGTGCCGCACTGACGGAAACTGATAGCCATCATTGGTCGCAGGCGCAACCGGACTGTCTTCCTTGGCTTGAAAGATTTCTAAGTAGAAGGCACTGTCACCCATTTTGATGAACACAATCTGGTCACCACCAGGTAAGACGGCAACTCTGGCGCGTTTAAAGCCGAAGTACTGAGTATAGAATTTTTCGGTGGCGATCGCGTCTTTACACGTAATCGCCACCTGAGAAAAGATTTGTAACTTTGACATATTTTCTCCCTTCCTGCAATGACACGAATAATTGTATTTAGCGAGTTGCTAGCAGTTCAATGATTTGTTTGGCAAATAGATGGGCATGACCGCCCGATCGCCCCGTCACCAGGTCATCATCTACGACCACATCCTGGTCGGTATAAATCGCGCCCATGTTAATCACATCGCTCCGCAAATTGTGATGACAAGTCACAGGTCGCCCCTTGACTAACTCCGGCGCAGGTGAAACTAACCACATCCCATGACAGATAATACCCTTGAGAATACTTTTCTCGGCAAAGGCACGTTTCAAAAATTCGGTGGCTGGTGGTAGTTGAGAGAAGTCATCCGTGTAGCGCAGGCGATCGGAGACCATGGCCGAGGGCACAATGATGGCATCAAATGTTTTTAGAGCGGCATCATCAATCTCTTCAAAACTCTCATGACATTCAAACGGGGCATGATATTCATGCCCTTTGAAGGTGAGCGAAGGTTGGCCCCAGAGGCGGGTGAAAAAGTGCAAGTCTGCCCCTTCTTCGGGAAACCGATAGTGGTAATACCAGATCTCATGCTCGTAAAAGTCACTTTCAATGAAGATGCCGATTTTTTTGCCCTTGAGTTTCATAACTTTGCCTGTGTCTGCGATCGGTGAAGGATGAGTTTTAAGAATGAATTTGCGCCACAATTTTGCCGCGCACATGGCGGTCTGCCAGCCGTTGCAGGGCTTGCGGAATCGCTGCGAGGTCAATGATTTCCTGTAACATCGGATCAATTTGGCGATCGCTCACCAATTGCCCCAATGCCTGCCCAATCTGCGCTAATTGCGCTTGCGCCAGGCGATCGCCCGCTCGATACGCCCCGCCCAGAGCTATGTCATGCACCGAGAGGGCTTTATTCGAGGATTGGAAGGTTTGTAAATCGGGTAATCCGGCAATACAAGCCAGCCCGCCGCCAAATGCCAGCATCTCTAGCCCTGCGGTGGCTGTGTCCCGGTTGACGGTATCGACAACCACATCCACACCGTGCCCCGCCGTCAGGTGCCGCACCTGTTCTGGGATGTTATCGGTGTGATAGTCCAGCACGTCCGTTGCCCCCAATTGCTTGACCCAATCAAAATTGCAGGGCGAACAGGTGGTGATCACTCGCAGCTTGTGAATAGCAGCCAGTTGCACCGCAAATCCACCGACTCCACCGGCTCCACCCTGAACCAGAATGGTTTGTCCCGGTTGGATGTGCAGTCGCTGGTACAGACTTTGATAGGCTGTAAAGCCTGCACAGGGG
>JAIXVO010000390.1 GCA_027482985.1 Cyanobacteriota bacterium | reverse complement strand
TATACCGTCACCGTCAATGGCGTCGCCCGCACCGTCAACGCGGTCGATGCCAATGGCACCACGGTGACTCTGACCCTAGCCAGCGCCGTCGCAGCGGGTCAGACGGTCGCGTTGAACTATGCCGTTCCCGGCACCAACCCGGTGCAGGATGTTGCTGGCAATGATGCCGTGGCCTTGACCGCCCAGGCGGTGACCAACAACACTCTGCCGCCCGCTGACACCACGCCGCCAGTGCTGCAAACGGCGGTGGTCAATGGCAGCACGGTGACCCTTACCTACAACGAAGCCTTAGATGGAGCCTCTGACCCCGCCGGGGGTGCCTATACCGTCACCGTCAATGGCGTCGCCCGCACCGTCAACGCGGTCGATGCCAATGGCACCACGGTGACTCTGACCCTCGCCAGCGCCGTCGCGGCGGGTGAGACGGTCGCGCTGGGCTATGCCGTTCCCGGCACCAACCCGGTGCAGGATGTCGCCGGGAATGATGCCGTGGCCCTGGTCGCCCAGGCCGTCACCAATACGACGACTCCCGGAGGTGGTGGAATCGGGCTCTCAAGCCTAATTGTGGCGAACCGCAACTCTGGCTCTATCTCGGTCTTTCAGAGTAACGGCAATGGCAGCTTTGGTGGCCAGACGACCTTCTCAACAGGAGGCACACAACCCTTTGCAGTTGCCCTTGGTGATATCAATCGGGACGGTTTCAGCGATGTTGTCGTTGCCAACCGAGGTTCCGGAAACATTTCCTTACTAATTAACAATGGCTCGGGTGGCTTCCTCACGCCCCAGCTATTTACTGTCGGCTCTGATCCAATCCATGTTGTTCTGGCAGATGTCAATGAAGATGGCATCCTAGATGCACTAACTGCCAACAATAACTCAAACAATGTCTCCGTTTTATTGGGGAATACCGGTGGTGGCTTTAACCCGCATACAACTGTTGCCACAGCGACGGGGCCTTCTGAAATTGTAGTAGCAGATATCAATAACGATGGCAATCTCGATTTGGTCACAACAAACTTGACCTCTGAAGTAGTCACTGTCAATCTCGGCAACGGCTCAGGTGGTTTTGCCTCGACTAGTGGTAGCTACGGAATTGGAGTTCGGTCAGAGGGTCTGGTTCTCAAGGACGTAAATAACGACGGCAACCTTGACTTTATAGCGAGTAACGCTAGCTCACGCAGCGTTTCTGTAGCGCTGGGTGATGGCAACGGTGGTTTTGGTACCGTCATTGACTACAATACAGGCGGTGGTAGTTCAAGTCCTCTAGCCGTAGACGATATCAATAAGGACGGCTTTGCTGACATCGTTGTTGGGAATACTCAGAACGACAATGTTTCGATATTACGGAATAACGGCAACGGAACTTTTGCAGCACCCATCTTCTTTGCCGTAGGCGATCAGCCTTTTGACATTATTCTCAAAGATATTAACGGTGATGGCAATATCGATATCTTGTCTGCTGATGCGGGTGCTAACACGGTTACCGTCCTAGGTGGTAACGGAGCGGACAGTTTTACCTTGCTGACGACTCTTTCAACGGGAACAACACCATCAGATATGGCTTTTGGAACCTTAGGAAGTGGGAATTCTGTTGATATCACTGCTCCAGTGCTGCAAAGTGCGGTCGTTAATGGCAATACCCTCACGTTGACTTACAACGAAGCCCTTGATGCGGCTTCTGACCCTACTGTGGGCGTTTACACTGTCACCATTAATGGCATGGCTCGCACCATTAGCTCGGTCGATGCCAATGGCACTACCGTGACCCTGACTCTAGCCAGTGCGGTCGCGGCCGGTCAGACGGTGGCGTTGAGCTATGCCGTTCCGGGCACTAACCCGGTGCAGGATGTCGCCGGGAATGATGCCGTGGCCCTGGTCGCCCAGGCCGTCACCAACACGACTCTGCCCCCCGCTGACACAACGGCTCCAGTGCTCCAAACTGCGGTGGTCAATGGTAGTACCGTGACCCTTACCTACAACGAAGCCTTAGACGGGGCCTCTGATCCTGCTGGCGGTGCCTATACCGTCACCGTCAATGGCGTTGCCCGCACCGTCAACTCGGTCAATGCCAATGGCACCACCGTCACCCTCAACCTGGCCAGTGCCGTTACCACTGGTCAAACCGTTGCGCTCAGCTACACGCCTCCTGTCACTAACCCGGTGCAGGATATTGCCGGTAATGATGCCGTGGCTCTTGTTGGCACGGTGCTGACCAATACTACTACTCCCGGCGATTCAAGCACGCCCCTTTTAGTCAATGCGGTTGTCAGTGGTACAGCCGCCAACACCCTGCTCAAACTGATTTACAGCGAACGCTTAGATGGTAATGCAGACCCAAGCCCCGGCAACTATACCGTCATTGTTAATGGAGCAGTGCGGGTAGTGACATCCGTGGATGTTCAGCCAGGGACTGATGCAGAAGGCACAAACGTCATTCTCACGTTGGCAACACCGATCTCCCAAGGCGATGTTGTCAGCGTGAGCTATACCCCAGGAACTATAGCTGTTCAAGATCTAGCAGGTAACGATGCCGTAGGCTTTACCAACCGGGCGGTGACAAACCTTCGCAGCTTTACCCTTGACTACAACTTCATGAGAGTCGGTGATGTCTTTGATTTCACGAGGTTTGGCTACACTTACGACTACGGTTACGTCAATGACTTCAACACGTTACCTACAGCGGCTACCCAAACGACAGGATTAGATGTCCGCAAAAATGCGACAGAGATGACGCAAGATGAGATTGATGCCTACATCAATGCAGTCTTGACGCTGAAGCAAACGACTGTCTTGACAAGCAACGGTATTGAAATCAGTCTCTATGACCAATTTGTTGCGGCCCACATTGCCACTAACGATGCGATCGGTCGCCAGGCACCCAACGGCAGCACGATGGCAAACCCGGCCCATGGCGGCCCAGCATTTATGGCATGGCACCGTCTGCTCTTAGCCGAGTATGAGGATGCATTGCAAGCGGTGAACCCCAATGTCACGCTGCCTTTTTGGGATTGGACGGACTTGACAGGCACTCTAAATACTGTTTTACAAGACAGCTTTATGGGGCCGGCAGTGAATGGAACAGTTAACACTGGATACTTTTCTGTGGCCAATGGTTGGACTGTACGGAACGATCTGAGTGATGGTCGTTGGCTCGGCGTTGATTCTTCACCAGAATCTTTTGGTCGCACCGTTGGTATCCGTATTCAGAACCCAGGCACATGGAGAACTAACGTAGTAACCGCTTTAGGATCGACGGCTTATACCCTCTTTGCGAATAATGTGGAGCGCGGCACAGGCATACACAACAATGCCCATGGCTACATCGGCGGTATTATGGCCAACGTGGCGGCTTCTCCTAATGACCCCATCTTCTGGATGCTCCATTCCAATGTGGATAGATTGTGGGCTGAGTGGCAGGTAAACAATCACTGGGGTACCGGTTTCTATGCTGCTGCTGGCCAAAACTATGGTCACAACCTTAACGATCCGCTCTTCCTTTGGGATAACGGGGCGGTTCCGATCGCGGCTGACCTCCGTGACCTGCTGCCCAAAGGCATCAATGGCATCACCGGCAATATCGTCAATGGCAACACCACCATCACAGGCAACCTCAACAACACGGGTGTGGTAACCCCAGGAAACTCGCCAGGGAAAGTCGTGGTCGAAGGCAACTACACCCAGGCGGTCGAGGGTAAACTCACCATTGAAGTGGCTGGCCTGGAACAGGGTAAAGAGTATGACGTTCTGAAAGTTGAGGGTACTGCCTCCCTGAACGGCACCCTAAACCTCTACTTCCTAGGCGACTTCTTACCGATCAACGAGAAATTTGAGTTCCTGGTGGCCAAAGACATCCAGGGTGACTTCAGCGACATCAATATCTTTGGTCTAGAGACCCCTATCGAGTACAGCCTCTACAAGTCGGCAGACAACACGACGTACATCATCGAGTTCTTTGGTCTATCAGAGGCGACGACCACCAACTATGGGGTTGCCCAGACCGCTGACATGCTCTACGAAGACACCGACCTCAGCCTTTATAACCCATTCTTTGGGCAGGGGCTAGATATGTACATCTACGGCCTTGGTCACCACCATGGATGGGGCTACGATGGTGAAGACGCGGTGGTTGACTATACCAGCCACGGTACAGATACCGACTGGTATCTCCCTTACGAGGTTGACGTTGCTTACTGGATTGATGCCCTGACTCGGGGAGAGACAATTCCCGAAGAGTTGATGTCTCCCTCAATGCATGACGGTGGCCCTGGACATGGGGATCACGATCCTGACTCAGGGCACGAGGGCAGTCAATACTGCGAGTGCAAAACCGGTAATAGCTGTGGTAAACCCAAGCAACCCGATACGGAGCATGGCGAGCACGACGGCGGGGAACTGGGCAATCCTGGTGACCACAGTGATCATGGCACGGGCCATGTCGGTGGTGACACAGACCATGGCGGCCACGGTGCCGGTGATGGTGGCACGGGCCATGGCGGTCATGGTGGCACGGATCACAACGACCACGAGCCAGACAAGGAGGTGGATAGCAGCCCCTATTGCAAGTGCAAAACCGGCAATGGCTGTGGAAAACCCAAGCAAACCGTTGCGGAACATGGCGATCATGATGACTCCAGTATCGGCACCGACCATGGCCTGGATGACGGCATGAATCACGATGCACCTGGCGGCATAAATCACGATGCCGCTGCGGGTGGTGATGTCGATCACGACATCAACCATGGTGTAAACGATAATATACATGCTCCCGCTGATACCGGTAGCGGGATAGGGCCCAGCAGTGGTCATGGTTCAGGCAACGGTTCCCACAACGGCCAGGATCAGGCAGATCAGGATGCTAAACCTGAGCAAAATGGCAGTGCCCATTGCCAATGCAAAAAAGGCAACGGCTGTGGCAAACCCAAACTATCGGCTACGAAGCAGGTCAGCCAGGAGGAAGACGAGGGCGTTATAACCACTCGCGATGGCCAGGAGAGGCTGGCAAGAGCAGGCCGATCACGGGGTCGCCATTGATAACCAGTTGATAACCAGACCGATGCTATTCCTACCCAGGAAGATAATTATCTAAATAATTATCTTCCTGGGTAGGACGTCAAAAGATAACACTGAGACAAATTCTGTCGTTATTACATGGTTTTCTAACGATGGGATATTCAACTAGGCAGCAATTAAGGGGTAAAGCATGTCTGTTGTAGATCAAAATACGACGATTAATCGCGACAAAGAAGCCGTGGTTTCTGAGCTCAAGGCTCAGCTTGCAAAACAGCTACAGCAGGAAATTGGTCATGTTTCAGAAGAATGCCTAATCGCAACTCTGCTCCTAGCAGAGCCGTCGGTTGAAGATTGTGCGGTTTTGCTGCGGCAGACATTAACCACTACCCGCCGGGTAGCCTATGTGGTTGTATCCGGGGCCTTTGCGCCTGAAAGGCTAGCAGCTTACTTACAGAGCTACCTATCTCCTGACTTAGTGCCGGCCCACTATGTGCCGGTCTCAACCATTCCTTTAACGGAAACAGGACAGGTGGATGTTGAACAGCTGGCCCAGCTAGCAGTCCTAGATAACGATTTAGTCGATCGCTGGGAAACAGTGCTCAACGCGAGTCCAGGGATAAAGGCTGCCGCCGTGCTCATTCAGCCCCAGGTCTTGCAGCCTGGGATCCTTCACCTATCTGATCTCCTGCCGATTTGGAAAACCTTAGAGGCTGACCAGGAGCCTGAGGTGGGAGACAACGCGGATCAGCCCCATGAAGAACTCCTAGTTAGTCAGGCATCGGCGATCATGGCTCTGAGTTATGGAGGTGATCTGCCCGTTGACCCAGGTTTACCTCAAACGTTACCTGAGGCATTGTTACAGGCAGCCGCGATCGCGGTGGGTGATCGCATCACCTATCTTAATCCCGATGGTAGCGTTTATCGTCAGTCCTACCAAGGGCTTTTAGACGAGGCTGAGCGCATCTTGACCGGCCTGCGTCAGCAAGGGCTCAAGCCCCAAGACAAAGTGATTTTTCAGCTTGAACTGAGTCAAGATATTCTGTCCGCTTTTTGGGCCTGTATTTTGGGCGGCTTTATTCCGGTTATTATGGGGCCAGCCCCCAGTTACCGGGAATCCAACAGCGTTGTCGACAAGCTCTGCAATGTATGGAAGCTGCTGGATCAGCCGCTGATTTTGACGACTGAAAGCCTAAAATCGGCGGTTGAAAATCTCACCCAATGGCTACCCTCAGATGCTTTAAAAGTCAGTGCGATCGAAGTCTTCCGGCAACAGATTCCTGATCAGGTCTATCATCCCTGCCAGTCCGATGACTTAGCCTTTTTCAACCTCACCTCTGGCAGCACTGGCATGC
>JAIXVO010000483.1 GCA_027482985.1 Cyanobacteriota bacterium | reverse complement strand
TGCCCCAGCATTCAACTACGAGAAGCCCATCGCCCGCCGATGGGTCTAGTGAAATGGTGCAACAGCCCCGCCTCAGATTGCCAACTAGCAGGACACGGGTTTCTCAGATAAGGAAGGGGGCCAGAGCAACCCGCCAGCCGCTGATGTCATTGGGATGAAGCCCCTGACTGCGGATTCCACGCACAGTCTTGAATCTGAGGTTTCTGTTACCAAGCATTACATCTTCCGGAAGGCATTAAGAAATGTTGCAGCTATTGAAACAGGATTGCTAAGGTGCTGGGTGACTGCGTTTTACGAGTTGTATCAATGGTTGTTCAAACCATAGGAGACACTATGTTGACCTTATTCGTTGTAGTTTTCATCGGTTGGGTTCTGGCAGCTACGCTGGGAACGATCACTTACTTCGCCAATGAGCCGAAGCCTCAAAGTTAAAATATTGCCACTCCACACCAGCCCCCGGCCATCGGTCGGGGGTTTTGTTTTTCTCTAGGGCCGTTGCCTCAGATGCAGCGCCACCAGACATACAAAACCCCCACTGGCCAGCGCTGCCAATGGGGGTTGCTCTCAGGGTACATCTACGGTTATGGACGTTTTCAGGAACTCGCTGTCGGCCTATGGTGCCCGTGCCGGTGAATGCGATTGCCGGGGGAATCGGTGCAATCGGCCAAGTGGCTTAGTGATCTTAATCAGCCATAGAGCCGGGGGCGCTCACACTCAACCACCAGAACTATCACCGGCCAATCAATACTCCTATCACCAACCAAATCGGGGATTCGCGGGACTATGGGTTCATCGAAACAAACCCCCGTCACTCAGGAGCCCCCAGCTATGCAACTCACCTATCGCGGTCAAGCCTACGAAGTGTCTGCTACCCCCGCCGTTGATGCGATCGCCACGGCTGAAACGGCCACCTTCATGGGCCGTCCCTACGCCCGCAAGCAGTTCACCGTTACTCAACGCTATCAGGCTGCTGAACTGACCTATCGTGGCGTTCACTACACCCGCTAGACCACAGATTTCCTCTCAGACGACAACGACCTCAATCCTCCTAACTACCCCGCTGGCGACAGTGGGGTTTTTTGTAGCCAGAAAATCTAAGCGCTAAACCTTGCGAATCAGCGTGGTGACAACGCCCCAGATTTCCAGGTCGAGGGCCGTGCCCGGTTGCCAACCTGCGGGCACCAGTTTGCCGTGGTGCTTCTCGACGCGAAGGACTTGGAGGGCACCTGAGATCGCCGCTACAACCAGAGAGCCATCCTGGGCGGGTTGGGAGCGATCGACCACCAACAGATCGCCTGGTTGCACGTCTTGGCCCATAGCCATATCCCCCTCGACCCGCATGAAGAAGGTGGCGGCGGGGTTGTGGATTAGATGTTGGTTCAGGTCTAGGCTCTGCTCAATGGCATCGCCGGGGACAGGGAAGGCCATAGGTTCAACGGCGATCGCTCATTTATTCTAGATCGGCTTCAGGGCTAGGCAATACGCTCAATCTGGCACTCAAAGCCCTCGCCGAAGCCCCGGTACCAACATTGGAGCATGCCCTCCGAACCATCCTTAAATCGCACGGCCAACCGCTCCAGGGTGATCCATTCATAGCTATCCATATCCTCCTGGCGCGGCTGTCGTTCTCGGCTCAAGACCTGCTCCACCCGCGCCAGCGTTGCCCACCCACAGGCAGGAACCCCGCCATAGCTCTCCCACACCTCTGAAATCAGCCCGACCGCATCGGGCGAAAGACTTTGCGGGCATAGCGAAGATGGCAAGCTGATCGCCGTCGTCAACTGCTCATCCGACCACCAGGCCCACCACTCCTCCCGGTGCAGGAGATGTACATTTTCAGCCTGCCGAATCTCTGACCAGGGCGTGCCATCCAAGGCCGCCAGACGAAGCGCCTCAGCCCAGGTCACCGCCACATAGCGGCGCGTCAAAAATCGAGCCATGCTCCCCCTACCTCGCTGCTGACCCTACGACGGCAGCAACGAGATCGGGACTGCACCCCCATGCTCTGCCCCTAAAGCCTTGATTCCAATCGGTCTTCATGTTTTCTAACCACCCTGCGCGTGCCATGCTGGCGATACGAGCAACCGCTGCCTGGGGGCAAACAGGCCGTCACTACGCTACGCAAATAAATGAGTAGCTAATATCACCAGTTCATTACTCGTACTGAGTTAACAAACAGAATCCGGACAAAAAATGAAACTATGGTGTCGAAAGTTACGACACGACCTCCGGCCCGCCTTCAATCTCCGCTTCCATCCGCGAGATGGCTTTTTCATAAACCCGCAAGCCCAGCAGCACAAGACGCACTAGCATTTGGTCAGGATTGCGCTGACTCGCTTCAGCCAACGCCACAATCCGTTCCGTCGGGATGTGTTCGTTGAACAGAACCAGATTCGCTTCCAATTCATGAATCAGAGGGCGGCGGTGCTTTTGGGCACCTTCTCGCAGGTTTTGTCCTACATCGCTCATCAGCAAGAGATCCAGTATTTCGGCCAGGAAGGGCGATCGCTTGCGGTTCCCCTCGGCTGCACATTGGGCCTCAATGGCTTCCAGCAATTCGGCTGTCATGTAGAACGTCGGACGGCATCCACCCTCTGAGGCATCGGACTGAGATTTATCTTGGGGCACAGGAGACTTGACCATAGGAGTGACAGTGACGAGACCAACTGCCGCTATCCTAGCCTCCTACTTGGTGGGTGAAGAGTGGGTAAGACCCAGCTTTACAGAAGCCTGAAGCAGATAGAAGACGCTCATCCTCCGCTTCATATCACCTTAATTTAGAGAGTCTCCTACCTTGCCCAATAGTGCATATAGAGGCTCTACTCAGACCCGTGGCCTTCGCCCTACCTATTCTGGCGGCTGACTAAAGCCTCTCAAGCGTTGCATTTAGGCATAATCAGCCATTTTTGGCCTGCTCTCCAGCGCTAAAAGTTGCCATTTGCAAACAAAATCTAAAACTTACTTTACTTTTCAGGAAGACTAGTCCAGTATTACTGAGTAATACTTTAAGTGTTAAAGTACAACAAAGATTGAGCCGTCAATCTTGAGTTCCTGATGAAGTTCCTGATCCAGCGAGTGGCGAGACCAACACTCTGACCCCACTCCTCCAAAATCGTCCTGCTCAATCTACCCAGGGAGCCATCTACCTACGTCCTCATCGCTTGGAGTAGGAGATATGAAGTTTGTATCTAACCGACTGGGGCGCATTGCGTCTCAGATTTTTCACCATAGCCACCTGACTCTGCCTCGAGCAGGAGCCAAACTAGCCCACTTCAAATTCCGTGGTTTCAGTAGCTGGACGCTGCTGGGCATCGCTACCGGAATTCTGTTATTCATCAGCATCACCAGCCACGCCAACCCGGCCATGGCTCAGCTCTTCGACACCGTCGAAGGCCAGGCCCAGAATATCTTCGGGCAATACCTGGATGGCGACATCATCACGTTCATGTTCGGCATCCTGCGCCTGGTGGTGTGGGTGTCGGCGGTGGGCTTTGTGTTCTTTGCCGTCTACCAGGCCCAGCGAGGCGAACAGTGGCAACCGCTGCTGCAAAACGCCTTCATCATCATTGCCGCCGTCGTCATTGTCGAAGGTCTGAGCCGATTGTTCTTCGGAGCCTGAGATGAGCGATGACTCGCGCCTGTACTGCCCGGTTAACCCGAGCCTAGGCCGACAGCCTGCCCTTGGCCCCATTCCGGCTAATCTGCTGGCCCCCTCGGGCGGCATCTTTGTCGGCTTCTACATCTTGATTGAAGTCTTACTTGGGCTGGGGTTTGTCCCATTTTTGCTACTTAGCACCTGGGGTATCTCGACCTGGTGGGTGGTGGTCGGCGAAAAGACCTGGCTCTTCACCCACAAGTTCGTGCCCGTGCCCGATTGGAAACGGGGCCATGTGCCCTATCAGCGTCATTTATCCAACCACCATGAGTAAACCAAGGCTTGGAACGCAACGCTACCGCTTTCGCCCCTTTGAAGATGAATCGCACCTGGAATGCCTTTGCCGCCTGAACCTGCGGGGGCGCAACGTGGGGGCTTACCTGCTCAAGCATCAGAGGCAATATAGCCTGGTGTTCGGCTTTCGCAGTCGAGGCATTCACACCCAGTTGCAACCGGGGCAGGCGGAACCGACGTTGAAACGGCTGGAGGATGGGTTGAAGGGGTTCCGTCCTGGAGACCGGCTGCGGAT
>JAIXVO010000142.1 GCA_027482985.1 Cyanobacteriota bacterium | reverse complement strand
GGGTGGTTTTCAGGGGGGGGGAGGGGGAGGGGGGAAGAGGGAGGGGGAGGAAGGAAGAGGAAGATAGGAGAGGAGTCAGAAAACAGGAGGAATGAGAGGGAAGGAGAAGAATGGGTGGATGGGAGAATTACTTAAGCAAACAGATTGGGTTTAGAAAGTGTCGGGGAAGCTCTTATGGGTGTTCTTATCACCGAGGAAGTCTTTATATTCCTCCTAACTCCTGGCTCCCTTCTACTCCCTCTCCCTCCCTTCCCCTTCCTCTTCCTCCCTCCTCCCCCAATTCGCAACAATCATCACTTTCCCTCCCGGCTCTGGCATAGCATAATAAAGCGTTTGGAAATCTCTTGAGATTACAGTATGTCTTTTTCCTCTGCTCAACCTGCTCTCTTAGTGCTTGCGGATGGTTCCAGTTTTCCGGGATGGTCGTTTGGGGCAACGGGAACCACGATTGGGGAAGTGGTCTTCAATACTGGGATGACGGGCTATCAAGAAGTGTTGACTGATCCCAGCTATTGCGGTCAGATTGTCACCTTCACCTACCCGGAATTGGGCAATACGGGGGTTAATCCCGAAGATGAGGAGTCGAATCGGCCCCAGGTGCGGGGGGCGATCGCCCGTAACATTTGTGAGCGTCCCAGTAATTGGCGATCGACGCAATCTTTGCAGGAGTATTTGAAGCAGCATCAGGTGTTGGGGATTTATGGCATTGATACGCGGGCATTAACGCGGAAGCTGCGATCGGTGGGCGCGATGAATGGCGCAATCTCGACGGAAGTGTTAGACCCGATGGAATTGTTGCAGCAGGTGCAGGATGCGCCCAGCATGGCGGGTTTGAATTTGGTGCGAGAAGTCACCACGTCCACAGTTTATGAATGGTCAGAATCGACGGATGCCCGGTGGGAGTTTAGCCCGACGGCAACTCTGGACGGTGAGCCGTTGACGGTAGTGGCGTTAGATTTTGGCGTGAAGCGGAACATTTTGCGGCGATTGGCGAGTTATGGCTGTCGGGTGATTGTGGTGCCTTCGACCACGCCGCCGGAAGAAATTTTGAAGTACAACCCGGATGGCATCTTTTTATCGAATGGTCCTGGCGATCCGGCGGCGGTGACGGAAGGGATTGCTACGGCGAAAGCGCTCCTGACCAGCAACAAACCAATGTTTGGGATCTGTATGGGTCACCAGATTTTGGGCTTGTCGATGGGAGCTGAAACCTTCAAGCTGAAGTTTGGGCATCGGGGTTTGAATCAGCCCTGTGGGTTGCAGCAACAGGTGGAGATTACCAGCCAGAATCATGGGTTTGCGATTAGTGCGGAGTCGTTGCCGGATGCGGATGTGGAAATTACCCATCTCAACCTGAACGATCGCACCGTCGCTGGACTGAAACATAAAAACCTGCCAGTGTTCTCGGTGCAATATCACCCAGAAGCCAGTCCTGGCCCCCATGATGCCGATTATCTGTTTGAGAACTTTGTCAAAACCATGCGCGCCAATCGGCAGGTGACGGTTTAATTGAGTCGCCGTTCATCAGTCCCCGTTGTTCCGCGTAACTGTTAAGTCCGTGTCGCGGCTCAGCCATGCCCGATGAACGATGCTAAGATATTCAAACTCTAGCGATCCCGCAGTAGTCAATTGGCTGCTGAGGCTATATACTAGAGCGTCGATTGAGGTCTATCAATTCCAGGAGGGTTCTATCGCTGAGCCACTAACCTTGACCGTCAGCTTAAGAGGCACCCGCGAAGTCAAGGATGATTACCAACTATTTCGCCTCACAGGTCTTTTAGACGCTTTCTCTGAACCTAAATTCCGTTCAGTGATGGCGGGTTGTGTGGATGAAGGTCCCAAGAACCTGATTTTAGACTTATCGAAGATCGATTTTGTCGATAGCTCTGGCTTAGGTGCCTTAGTGCAACTAGCCAAAAAGGTGCAAACCGCTGGCGGCATTCTCCAAATTGTGACGAATCCGCGCGTCACGCAAACGGTGAAGCTGGTGCGTTTGGAGCAATTCCTGGCGCTACAAACTTCCGTGGAAGTGGCGATCGAGAATTTAACCAAAAAAGAGTAGCGGATTGACCGAAACCCATGCGCTGTGAGATGTCGCCGATCGCAGTGACGGCTTGGCTCAGAACGCTGGCCCGGAGTCGGATGCTCAACCGCCGATGCTGGGTCAACGTTCTGACGCATTCCGGGTTACAGCAGCTGGGAAAGCTTGCTGGTATGCTGGCATTGGGCTTGCTGCTAGAGTTTGGGTGGTTACCAACCGCGATCGCCCAGCCTTTGCCAGTTGGCCAATTTAGCCCCGCTTTGTCACGGTTACAGGTGATTGTCATGAGTGCTCCGGTTTTGTCTGCCAATGAGTTAGATACAGCGATCGCGCGTCTGGAAGGATGGAGTATCCAGAACGGGAAGTTACACCGTCAGTTCCAATTTCCCTCGTTTGTGGAAGCGTTTGGCTTTATGACCAGTTTGGCGCTGGTAGCCGAATCGATGGGACATCATCCGGAATGGTTCAATGTCTACAATCGCGTCACTATTGATCTGACGACCCACGATTCCGGCGGCATTACCCAAAAAGATGTCGATTTCGCCCTCAAAGCCAACCAATTATCCTCGTAAGAACGTTCTGATCGCACATCCTCCGCGTCAAGACGTTTCGGTCACACGTTACCCCGTAGAGACGTTCCACCGGAACGTCTCTACCCAATATGACGGCACCGCTTGGTTGGGATGATTGTGTAGCAATGAAAGGGTTTTATGCTACCGAGTGATCTACTGATCAACCGCTTCAATGGGGAAGAACTGACACCCAAACGACTCGCGATCGATGCTCAGAATCGGGCGATCGCCACGGAACTGATCGAAGTCTTCCAATCCGCTCGGGGCAAACCACGCGGCGACCTGAATCGCCAATTGCAAGAACTCGAAGGCGAAGAAACCGACTACCGGATCAAACGGGGATTGGCGCATCTCCTCAATGCCGATGCTTTTTCGACCTTTGAAACGGTGAGTCCCCTCGATCCGGGCGAACTGCGGCAACGGGTCTTTGCGCTCTCTGCTCAACGCGCCCCCAGTCTGGCCGCGACTCAAACCACTCTGGAACAACTCTCCACCACCCTGACCCAGGAGTTAGGGCACGAGATTTTACCCGCCCAAATCGCCTCCGGGTTATTTGCGGATCTGGCTGAGAATCAGATTTTGACGGCATTTGAACCACCCACGCCAGAAGCCTTGCTGCATCGCTACAACCTGTCGCAAGTCCAAGGCATTTTCTATCGCGCCAGTCACGTTACCATCAACGCCCATCGTAACGATCCGGGCGAGTACAAGCTGCTGTTCCGCTACCTGAAGCTGTTTGGGCTGATGACCTACATTGAAGGCGATGCGGATCACGGCTTCACCCTGACGATCGACGGTCCCACCAGCCTGTTTAAGCCCAACACCCGCTATGGGTTGAAACTGGCGATGATGCTCCCGGCCTTGTTGCATGTGACGAAATGGGATTTAACGGCAACCCTCCAGCAAAAAGATACGTACTCCGGCAAAGAACGCACCGGACGCTTCAGCCTCGCCGCTGATTGTGGGCTAGTGACGCATTATCCCCCCGGCAAAACCTACGACAGTATGCTGGAATCGAGCTTTTGCGATCGCTGGGCG
>JAIXVO010000678.1 GCA_027482985.1 Cyanobacteriota bacterium | reverse complement strand
CGAGGGCGGCGGCGGCAACGAGTTGGGGTTGTCCGGTATCAGTTTCCAGGAGTAGACCTTCGGGGGCTGTCATCGCATCCGCGACCATCGTAAATTTGCGGCTAGATGACGGCTCGTCGGACATTTCTGCCCCCACCCCATGACCACAAAAATGCACGATATGAGGCTGGGATTGCAAGAGTTCCTGCTGCAAATCTCGCGTCGTCACTGCCGACCGATCGATTAACTCAAAGTCATCACGGTGGGGCGATCGCTCCCACTCCTGGCGTAACAACCGCACTTCTGCCCCCAAGCGGAGAGGATGTGTACCTTGCGGATTGGCCGCTAAAATGAGAATTGTCTTGACCGATGAGGACGGGAGACGACACGCGATCGCTTCACTCGCACTGTTCGGCTGGCGAGGTGCTTCTTGATAATGAATATCCCCAGCTCCCGTAAGATTGGTAATAGAACTCCCTGAGATATTGAAAATCGCACCCTGGACATTGCCTGCCACCGTTCCACCGCTCATCTGACCAATTTGCACTCCCGCCGCAGGAGTAGGCCGATCGCGGGTCATGACTTGCGCGATCGCGGTCACTAACTCAGGGTGAGCCGACAGGAGCGCCGCGAATTCTTCCTGGAGCACGGTTTGACGGGCAGTGCTGTTGGGTTTGGTGGCAACCTGGGCGATCGCCGTTTGTAAATCAGGATGGACGGCAAGATAGGGTTGAAGCTGAGTCCAGAGGGCTTGGGCGGTTTGCCAGGGGGATTTTCCCAATTGGGCGATCGCGGCCTCTAAGCCATTGCGTTCTGGTTCCAGCAAAAAGGGTAACCAGGGTGCAAGCAACGTAGTTAATTGGGCACTATCCATAGACTCAATCTCAACGATGGTAAGGGCTGTGCCCAAAAGTAACATCCTTGCGATGCGTTACGGCTAGGGCCTAACACATCCTACAGTCGGAATCCTCAACGATGACAACAGTAATTTGAAGCCATTAATCCTGCCAGGAGTCGCGCCATTTGATAGTGCCTTGAGGGACGAGAATCCAGCGGCGGGCGACGAGATTTTCGAAGCGGGGGGGCTGGTTTTCGCGCCAGAGTGCATATTTATAGGCGATCGCTTTGCCTGCGGTTTCAGTAAACGGAATCTCGCCAAACCAGGTATTCGCATTGATGTACTCCAATGCGTAGGCTTTGCTAATATCCCAATTGCCCAATTCGGGACAATCGCCAATCACGACCACCGTTTCTCCCGGTTGGGTGCGAATGCCATTCAGTTGGACGCGGGCAATTACCTGACCTTTCACCCGTTCGCCCACATAACTCAGGATCACCATTTCCTGCGCCGCCAGGGACACACCCCACAAAGCGCCCTGCCGCACCTCAAACGTTCGCCGCGTCAGAATACAGCGATATTCGCCATCTTCTAGATCGGTTGAGGGGAGATCGATCGTCGTGGCTCCGCCCTGATTCAGCATCACCAAACAGCGGGAATCGCGATACCGTCGCACATAACACAGGAAATCATCGGTAATGTATTTTTGAATTTGACTGCCCAGAGATACGGCTGGATTCAATCGCCGCAACTTGGAGAGCAATTGCATCTCCTGATAAATCGGCGTATCTGGCTCCCAGCGGGACATCATGGGGCGATTGTAGGGATCATTGCCGCCATTGGTGTCATTGTGCAGGTATTGTTCGGTGCCGTAATAAATGCAGGGAATACCACGGGAGGTCATGATCAAGTTCACCGCCAACCGCAACACCGCCGGATCAGGATTCAAGCTTTGAAACCGGGGCATGTCATGGTTGTCAATAAACGTGATCAACTCCGTCGCCGTGTCGTAGAGGTAATCCAGATCCAGAATTTTTTGGACTAAATGGAAGCCGCCGGGTTCTCGTTTCGCTAGGGCTGCCCGCACGCCTTCGCACAAGCCAAAATCCAGAATCGACATACCGGAACGATTGGCAAAATTCACCGATCGCCCATCCCAGGGCTTGCTGAACCCCCACTCGCCAAACAAGAAGACAGAGGGTTTATGAGACTGCAAATCCGCCACAAATTCCTGCCAGAACCAGATCGGCATATGCTTGACAGTATCCACCCGTAACGCCTCCACACCCCGGTCTAACCAGAGTTTAATCGCAGTTTTAATGTAGTGCCGAAAGTCCGGATTGTCTTCATTGAAGTCGGCTAATCCAGCCATTTCGCAATGTTCGAGTTGCCATTGATCTTCCCAATCCGTGACTTCCCCAAAGTGGTGATACCAGTTGTTCGTATCGTTATAAAAATCAGCAATTAGCACCCCATCATCATAGAGTTCGCCCTTATGTCCACTCACATCGGGGCTGCTGTGATTACAGACAATATCCAGAATCAATTTCATGCCGCGACTGTGCATTTCCTGGATTAAGCGATCGAAGATGGCACAGGTAAAGAGGGAAGTTTCCTGATCTTGAGCAACGAAGCGAGAATTAATTCGTTTGAAGTCTTTTGTCCAGTAGCCATGCATGGCTGCAAAGTTAAATTGCAACTCCTCCACCTGTTCAAAAATGGGTGAAATCCAGATGGCAGTCACGCCCATTTGCTTGAGGTAATCGAGCTTGTCAATAATGCCCTGCAAATCGCCGCCCCAATATTTGCCCCAGGCTTGCCGCGTGGGGTCATACAAGTTGGGATTCGGTCCCTCATTATTCGTGGGGTCGCCGTCATGAAAGCGATCGATGATGATGAAGTAGATCGTTTCTTGCCGAAACTCGATCGCCCTTGTAAACAAAAACTCGACATCTGACTCTGGTGCAGGTCGGGTTTCGCTCGTGTGAAATCCGGCGGCGGCTTGCTGGCGTTGATCCTGAACGGACGACTGAGGGGAAGTAGACTGCATACTGCGGGTCACTCGGAACAGGTTGGGCGGTCAAGCTTGCATTTTAGGTCAAGGCTCTAAAATTACAAAGTCCTTACTTACTCATATGAAGAGATGTATCGATCTAGGCGATGTCGCAGACTCAATCATGACAAATGTCACGATTTTGCCGGAGGGTTAGTCCATCGGATTCCTGTCGCCGCGATCGCTCCTCGCAGATACTCAGTTGAAAGCTAGAATGAACGCTGTCTACCAGCACTCCCCAACAGGAGCACATGGGATGGGCATTGCGGAGGCGCTTAATTTGGATTGCTGGGGTAGCCTGTCTATGACTCTGAGCCGCATGAAATATTGCACCGAAACTGGGAACACTGTTTTTGGTTATGCGTCCAATTTAAATTCATGCCCACTGGATTGCTCCCACCAGAGAATCAGCGATCGCCCTATGCCACGATGCGCCTTCAACGTCCCTCACCCAACCTTCACTTTTTGAATTGCAACAGTTCTGGTACGCTAGCGGTAGTTATCCGTTAGCCGTCAAGATATTAGGTTTTTCGACCTTACTCAGTCCAAGCATTTATATCGGAGACTCGCACCGCCATGACTCACAGGGGAAATGCTAACTTCGCTACCGTCCTAACTCTCGCCCTGGTCACAGAACTCACCCTGAGTCTGAGTTTCACAGCGTCTGCCCAGGCTCAGTTCAGACCGCCCAATCTGGGAATTCCCCGGACGACTGCCGGAGGAGCCAGTCGCAGCGGCACCTGCATGACTGAAAAAACAGCGCTGACGGCACTCGTGCCCACCAACACCCGCACCAGTTTAACCACCCAAGAGCGGCCCACCTTTTTCCTGTATTTGCCCAGAACGAATGCCCAGTTGGCAGAGTTCACCTTAAAAGATACTGGTGAAACCTTGAAAGATACTGGTGAAAAAGATGTCTTTCGCACCACCATTCCCCTCTCCAACAAGAGCGGTTTACTCAGTTTCCAGTTACCCAGCACTGCCCCCAAGCTGGAAGTGGGTAAAGACTATCAATGGTTCTTCAATGTGATTTGCCAACCCAGCGATCGCCTGCGGGATGATTTCATCACCGCCAGAATTCGTCGCGTGCAACCTGATGCCACCCTGAGCACCGCCCTCCGCACGGCATCCGTTCGGCAGCGGCCCAATGTCTT
>JAIXVO010000327.1 GCA_027482985.1 Cyanobacteriota bacterium | reverse complement strand
TTTTGCCAATGAACCCTTCAATGCCGCCCTTTTCGGTGCGATCGCCCCGCAGCTTGGCAATTTTCTCCAGTAATTCCCGTTCTTCGGTGCCCAACTTAGTGGGAATATCTACCTGAATCGTAATCAGATGATCCCCGCGTGCGACCGGATTGCCTAACTTCGGCACGCCTTTCCCTTCTAGGCGTAACACCGTACCGGGTTGAGTCCCAGGCGGCACCAGTAATTCGTGCGGCTGGTCATCGACCGTATTGATGTCGATCCGCGATCCCAGCAACGCCTGAATGTAACTCACCTTCAAGGTCGATAGGATATTGATGCCTTCCCGATGGAACTCGGCATCTTCGTTGACATACAGATAGACGTACAAATCCCCAGCGGGACCATTTCGCTGTCCCGAATCGCCTTCGCCCGTCACCCGCAACCGCGTGCCGTTATCGACCCCAGCGGGAATGGTAATTTTCAGTTTTTTCGTTTCCTGGCGTTGCCCACGCCCCGCACAGGTTTCACATTTTTCTTCAATCATCTGCCCGGTGCCATTACAGGTGGGGCAGACCGAAACCTGGGTAAAACTGCCAAAGGGTGTTCTAGCGGCGCGGCGCACCTGTCCCTGGCCGTTACAGGTGGAACAAGTTTGAGGCCGAGTTCCCGGTTTTGCCCCCGATCCTTCGCAGGTATTGCAGGTTTCTAGATGACTGATGCGAATTTCCTTCTCGCCACCAAAAACGGCTTCCCGGAAGTCCAGTTTGAGATCCAGGCGCAGGTCATCACCCCGACTGGGGCCGCGTTTCCGGGCTGCCGTTTGGGTGCCCATGCCGCCGCCAAAGCCACTGAAAAAGCTTTCAAAAATATCAGCCGCAAACCCACCAAAGTCGCCAAAGTCCTGCTGGAAGCCGCCCGCACCCGCTGCCGCGCCGCCGATGCCCGCTTCGCCAAAGCGATCGTAGCGCGCCCGCATTTCGGGTTCGGATAGCACTTCATAGGCGCGGTTGATTTCTTTAAACCGTTCCTCGGCTCCCGGCTCCTTGTTGACATCCGGGTGATATTTGCGGGCTAACCGCCGGTAAGCCTGCTTGATGTCCTCTTTATCTGCGTCGCGAGCAACACCGAGGGTTTCGTAAAAATCAGCCATAGCGCCTTAGCTACCTGCAAGCGTGTTATTCCAACTCTATCGTAACGATTTGTTGATGCGATCGAACCACTGAATTGTGGGGTCTTTAATCCACTGGCTCATAATCTGCCGTAATCGTGGCATCGTCATCAAAATCATCTGACCCGCCAAGGTTTTCATCTGGATGGGATGACATTTGGGGCGGCTCTCCCAAATTCGCCAATAAATCATGTTCCTCCATCGCTGCGGCCCCATGCGGCTCGTCATAAGAATAGCGCACTGTGGAGTCTGTCATGTCGGCGCTGCCCCCCTGGGTGGGAGGGACTTGCTGGTAGACCGCAGTGCCAATCTCAAATAAGGTTTTTTGGAGGGTATCCAAATAATGCTTGAGATCTTCAACCGCAATTTGCGAGTCTGCCATCGCCACGCGTAGGGTTTGAGCCTGCTCCTGACTTTGCCGTTTCAGGTCTTCACTCACCAGTTCACCCGTCTCCCGCATCGTGGTGTCATAGCTATAGAGTAAGGTTTCGGCCTGATTCTTCAGTTCCACCAACTGTTTCCGGCGGAGATCATCCTCAGCGTACACTTCCGCTTCTTGCCGCATCCGGTCAATTTCGGTGCTGCTTAAGCCGCCCGTGTTGGTAATGGAGATACTTTGTTCATGACCCGTGCCTTTATCCCGCGCCGAAACTTTCAGAATGCCGTTGGCATCGATATCAAAAGACACCTCAATTTGGGGCACCCCACGCGGGGCGGGTGGAATCCCATTTAATTGGAATTTACCCAGGCTTTTATTGTCTCTTGCCATCGCCCGCTCCCCTTGCAGGGCATGGATTTCCACCGAAGTTTGCCCATCGGTGGCAGTGGAAAAGACCTGAGTTTTGCTGGTGGGAATGGTGGTGTTGCGCTCAATGACTTTCGTGAAGACTTCACCCAGGGTTTCAATGCCTAGTGATAGAGGGGTGACATCCAGCAACAGCAGGTCTTTGACTTCGCCGCCTAACACACCCGCCTGAATCGCTGCACCCAGGGCGACAGCTTCATCGGGGTTAACGGAGCGATCGGGGGCTTTGCCATTAAAGTACTTGCGAATCGCTTCCTGGACTGCGGGAATGCGAGTGGAACCGCCGACTAGTAAGATGCGATCAATGTCGTCTATCGTCAGGTCAGCATCCTTGAGGGCTTGGGCGGTGGGTTCGATCGTGCCTTCGATCAGGTTGTGGGCCAGTTCTTCAAACTTGGCGCGAGACAGTTCCATTTCCAGGTGTTTGGGCCCGGTCTCGTCGGCAGTGATGAAGGGCAGGTTGATGGAGGTGGTGAGGGTGCCCGAAAGTTCCATTTTGGCTTTTTCCGCTGCTTCCCGCAGGCGTTGAAGCGCCATTTTATCCGTCGAGAGATCAATGTTTTCTTGACCGTTAAAGGCTTCCAGCATCCATTTGACGATCACATCATCAAAATCATCCCCGCCCAAATGATTGTTGCCGGAGGTGGCTTTGACTTCAAAGACCCCATCTCCCAGTTGCAGGATCGAGACATCAAAGGTGCCGCCGCCTAAGTCAAAGACTAGGACGCACTGATCCTCATGTTGTTTGTCCATGCCGTAGGCCAGCGCTGCGGCAGTGGGTTCATTGATAATCCGGAGCACTTCTAGCCCGGCGATCGTGCCCGCATCCTTGGTGGCTTGGCGTTGTGCATCACTGAAATAGGCGGGAACGGTAATCACGACCTGGGTGACGGTTTCGCCCAGGTAATTCTCGGCATCCTGCTTGAGCTTTTGCAGAATCATGGCCGAAATTTCCTGGGGCGTGTAGCTCTTGCCACGGATTTGCACATCTACCGTGTCATCTTTCCCCCGCACACAATTGTAGGGAACGCGGGCTCGTTCGGTTTCGGTATCGTCCCAGCGCCGCCCAATAAACCGTTTAATACTGAAGACGGTATTTTCGGCATTGGTCACCGCTTGGCGTTTGGCGAGTTGTCCGGCGAGCCGTTCTCCCTGTCTGCCAAAGCCGACAATACTGGGAGTGGTGCGGCCTCCTTCCGAGTTCGCGATGACAATCGGCTGACCACCTTCTAAAACGGCGACGCAGCTATTGGTTGTTCCGAGGTCGATTCCGATGACTTTTCCCATGGCTAGTAGCGGTAGAGTATACGCGTTGAAGTAAGCAACTTGGTGATGAACTAGGTGGTGAAGTGCATCTGTAATAGAGGCGTTCCCGTCTAGCAAGGTGGGGCGCTGGCGGCGGTTGGGGAACCATTGCGGCCAGCACCAAGGTTCGCGATCGCTATCCAGCGGTCGATGGCTGGTCGGTTGCCTCAGCGGATAGCTCTGGTTCGGGCGGGGCGGCAACTTTAACCAGGGCATGGCGGAGGACGCGATCGCCCAACAGATAGCCCCGGCGCAACTCCTCCATCACAACACCTTCTGCATGGTCGGCAGAGGGTTGACGCATGACGGCTTCGTGGAAGGCGGGATCAAACTCGCTCCCTTCAGCTCGCATAGGAGACACCCCAACCCGCTTCAGGCAATCCACCAATTGTTTGTAGACGCTCTGGTAGCTCTTGTGAATGGTGGTTTCCTGATCGGTTTGGGGCTTGATCTGCGATCGCGCCCGCTCAAAGTTATCCACGACGGGCAACAGTTCGTTAATGGTATTGCATTTAATCTGTTGCTCAAACTCTTCTTTTTCACGCTGGGTGCGTTTCCGGTAATTGTCAAAGTCGGCAACCAAGCGCACATACTGACCTGTCCGGTCTTCCAGTTGGGCTTTCAAGGACTGAATTTCCCCTTCTAAAATCGCGAGTTTGGCGGAATCTACCCCAGTTGTATTGCCAGCAGGATCCCCAGCTTCCTCCAAATCGGGAAACTCAACAGCGTCCAGCGACAAGTCGGGAGCAGCCTCGGCACTGCCTGGTGCCGCTGTCGATCCAGAGGCTGAAATCTCCGGCTCTGCCGATAGCGGTGGCACTTCCGGATCTACGGATGAACTTTGCATTCCCTCTACCTGATGTTCTTCGTCAATCATTGTGGATATCCCAAACGTAAAAGTTCGTTCCCTTAACTACATCACTAAACTTAATCCTAGCCACTGGAGGGAGTGAACAGTCAATCGATAGATACTTTACAAGTCTGCCCCAGTTCTGCCGACCTGAATTCATTTAATCAA
>JAIXVO010000276.1 GCA_027482985.1 Cyanobacteriota bacterium | reverse complement strand
TACCTGCGCCGCCTGTACCAGCGTCCGGGGGTGGCCGAAACCTGCGATATTGAGGCGGTCAAGCGCGACTACTACGGCAACCTGTTTCCGCTCAATCCGGGCGGCATTATCCCCCAGGGGCCAGATTTGGGTTATCTCAACGCCCCGGTTGAGGCCGTGTAGGGTTAGGTGGCTAGCGGCCCTCGAAGTAGCCCACCATTGGGGAGACTATTTTCCAGAAGTCCTCCCAAGGGCGCAGGCCCTGCGCCCCTACGGGGGGTGTCTTCATTGCCCAGAAATCTCCTCATCTCTATTGCGCGTAATTGCAGACCTCTGGAGCCGGTTGCCCCGACAGGAGGCCAGTCACGGCAAAGGGTTTAGAGGGGTTGGTAGGGTAGACAGCTATCACAGCGGCATCGATATAGCTATAGTCACCCGGTGCATTCAGTCGCCAGAGGTTGCTGGGGCCACCGAAGGGCTGATCCAGGCAATAGGCATTGGTATCTCCATGGAGAAAGAGGACGGGTTTAGGCAAGTCCGAGGCCAAGGTTTGCAACTGGCTACAGAAGCTCGCGTAGGCGGGGTTGCCCAAGCAGCGAGATAGGGTGGTCTCTTGGGCGATCGCAGGGCCAAAGGGATCGACCTGCGCCGTGACCACGATGGCCAACGTATCGCTAGCTTTGGCCAACTCAAAGGCCCGTCGCAGCCAGATCTGATTCTGGGCATCGCGCTCATCCACTAGCTGGATGGCCTGTACCGGATCATCCAGCAGGATCTCGGTGCGGCCATTGTTAGTGCCTACAATATGCTGGGTCACAAACAACACCCCATTCCGCCACCAGATTGCATTTTCGGGCAGGCTCGCTTGGGTCTCGTAGCGCCACTCACGGGCGAAGGTAGCCGGTGTGATGGCAAGAATTTCCTGAATGGCCTCGATCTGCTCGATCGGCTGAGGGGCTGGATTGGCAAGGATTCTCTGAATTTCCTGCAGTTGCCATTCGGGGCTAACGGTCTGAGGCGCACTGAAGAATAGGCTCCGAAGGGCCTGAAGTCGTTCGGTTTCGGGTTGGGGGGTTGGGAGGGCCTGGCGATCGCAGTCTGTCCAGTCGTTGTCCCCTGGGGTATAGAAAACGGGTTTGATCAATTCAGTTTGCCAGAATGCCTGGGTGTTTCTCAGCCAATCATCGGAGCAGGCCTCGTTGGGACGACCCAGATCGCCAACATGGATCACAAAAGGAATATCGTCTCGCTGACGAATCGCGGGGGCGATGTCTTCGGTTAATACCTGCCCATCGGTGCGACCATCGGGCAGGGTGACCCCGTAGGGCATATCCCCGTAGGCCGCAAAGGTAATCACGGGAGACAAAGCGGTTTCAGGGGAGGCTGGAGTGGTGTCGGTTTGGGCTTGGGCTACTTGGATGGCCCCTTTGAGGGGAATCATCGATACCAGCAACAAAGCGCCGATGGGCAGTCTGAAACGTCGGATAGACATGGGCGGATTAAGGTTTAAGGCCCACTATGGCTCAAGGCCGTTCAAACGGCAATCGCCATCTGGCCACGGTGCCCAGCTGAGGACAATTTTGGCGACGGAAATGCCCAAGCCTATTGCTTCACCCCCAGGGCGCAGGCCCTGCGCCCCTACAGGGGATATCTGATTGCCTAGAAATCTCCTAAAAACGCGATCGCCCCTACCAGAGGACCCATTACACCTCAGGCACGACATTAATAACGAGTTTCCCCAGCCCCTGCCGCTGTTCGAGGCAGCGAATGGCGGCAGGCACGTCGGCCAGGTCATAGCGCTGACCGATGAGGGGAACGATCTTCCCGTCGGCCAGCAGATCTCGCAGCATCACCAGATCGGCTGGATCGTTCTTTTCGGCCAGGCAGGTCACCCTTCGGTGGGTGAACTTTGAAATCCAAGCTCCGAACACCATGATCTGAAGAAATCGCGCGGTGGAGCCACCGGCCAAGACGTAGGTGCCCTCGGGCGTCAACAGGGGCAGATAGTCGAAAACCGAGCGGTAGGCCGCCGCATCTAGGATCAGGTCATAGCGTTGGCCCGTGATCTGAACAGCTTGGGTGACATCGGTTTGGGTGTAGTCAATCAGGTGGTCTGCCCCGAGCGATCGCACCCCCTCCATCTTTTTTGTGCTGCAAACAGCGGTCACCTCAGCCCCGAAGACCTTGGCGATCTGCACCGCAAAGGAGCCCACCCCACCGGAGGCCCCGTTGATTAAAACCTTCTGTCCGGCCTGAATTTGGCCAAAGTCGCGCAGACCCTGGAGGGCGGTCAGGCCAGCCCCCGACACCGCCGCTGCCGCCTCAAAGGAGATGTGGGCGGGCTTGGCCACCAGGGCATCCTCGGTGGCACAGACATACTCAGCAAAGGCCCCAAACCCGCATTCAGAAACGTCTCCAAACACCTCATCGCCGGGCTGAAACTGCGTCACATCCTTACCAACCGCCTCCACCCGCCCGGCCACATCAAAGCCGAGGATCGCAATGGTGGGCTTGAGTAGCCCCCCAAACATCAAGCGAATGAAGAACGGGTCGCCTCGCATCAGGTGCCAGTCGCCCGCATTGACGGCGGCGGCGTGAACTCGCACCAGCACCCCATGGTCTGGAACGCTGGGCCGGTCAACCTCGGCCAGGCTCAACTTGTCCGTGGCACCGTACTCGGTCTGAACGATCGCTCTCATGGTGTCATTCCGGCTGTGCTCTCCGGTGGTGGGGGCGAGGGCATTCAAGGTTGTCATGGCGTGCTTTCCTATTCTTGCCGATGGGGACGGCCATGGCCATCCCTGGGTCGCGGGCTCGACGTACACTGTAAGTTTAGCTTGCGGCGTAAGTTT
>JAIXVO010000575.1 GCA_027482985.1 Cyanobacteriota bacterium | reverse complement strand
TTTTGCATCCAGGCGGGGGGTTGGGAAAGCCATTGCCTTCAGCCTAACAGATACGACCAACAGCCCTGATGCCTGGGAGAAATGGCTGGGCGGTGGGACATCAGCCCCAAGCCCTCATCACTGTCCATGTTCCAGTTTTGATCCGGATCGCGGCTGTGAACTTTGGAAAGGGATTTGTAAGCGTTGTGTGAGCAGGCATTGAAGATCAGTGGAAATACGGGATCTCCAGTTATAGCGATCGCACACTGTAAAAAGTAGTGATACCCCATTGAGAATCTGTCAGGGCTGCTCTGGACTTCAAAATCCTATCGAGAAAAGAGTTTTATGCCGATCTCCACCCTGATTCAACGGACACTGTTCATAGCTGTAGGCGCGCCCCTGATTGTCTTCAGTCCCAGCGATGTAGTGCAGGCTGCCGCGATCGATTTCACCGCAGTTGATCCCAAGCGTGATTTCACCAATGAGCTCTCCTGGACACTTGGGTTTACGTTTCGCACCAACCAGGAGATCACCGTCACGCATCTAGGATTTTACGACGATCGCAAGGATGGCCTCACCGAAGCTCATTCAGTGAAGCTGTTGGATGCAGCGGATCAAGTTCTGGGAGATGAGGTGGATCAAATTCTGGTTGAGGGCACAGTGCGCCCAACCGACCCGTTGATCAGTTGGTTCCGCTATACCCAGGTTACTCCCACCGTCCTGGCAGCAGGCAGAACCTTCCGGATTGTGGCGATCACTGGCAGCGAAAGATATACCTGGAATCCAGTAGGATTTGTGGTTGATCCCGCGATCACCTTCCTGGGGGATACATTTCAACCGATCACGAGTCCTTTATCACAACCAGAATTACAACCTGCAACACCACTAGCCTTTACCAGTGGTGGCGTAACTGGGTGGTTTGGCCCCAACTTTCAGTTTGAAGTGACACCGATCCCCACTCCAGCCCTGTTGCCAGGGTTAATTGGCATGGGCATGGCAGTCTGGCGCAAACGGCAGCAAGTAGGGGAATAAATCCCTGGTCATGTAACAAACCCCCGCGAAAGATCAACATAAACCGGGAAAGATGTTAGAAAATGAAAGACTAAGCGGTAATTTGCTTGCATTTTCTTAACGTTAAGCATGGGAACGGGATCAGCTTTGCTCAACCTTCTGCACAGCATCAAACGGGCGATCGCTCATTGGTGGTCGGAGTTTACCCTCCAGACGAAGCTGATGGCGGTGGCCACGCTGGTCGTTTCATTGTTGATGAGTGGCCTCACTTTTTGGGCGGTCAACACGATTCAGCAAGATGCCCGCGTTAACGATACGCGCTTTGGGCGAGATTTGGGCTTGTTGCTGGCGGCCAATGTCACCCCGCTGATTGGCGAAAACAATCTGACGGAACTAGCGCGTTTTTCCCATCGGTTCTATAGCAGTACAGCCAGCGTCCGCTATATGCTCTATGCCGATGAAGAAGGCGCAATTTACCTGGGGATTCCGTTCTCTGAGTCGGAGGTGCAAAACTCTCTGACGATTCGGCGCAAAATCAATTTGCCGGATGACTACGCGGCTCAGACTGATGCACCGATGGTGCGGCAACATTTAACTCCAGATGGCGAAGTGACGGATGTGTTTGTGCCGATTGTCTACGAAGGTCAGTATAAGGGCGTACTGGCGATCGGGACGAATCCCAATCCCACGGTGGTCACCTCCTCCAACTTGACACGAGATGTAACGATCGCCGTCTTCGTGTCGATCTGGGTCATGGTGATCCTGGGAGCTGTGTTTAACGCCCTCACCATTACGAAGCCGATTAAAGAATTGCTGGTCGGGGTAACGAATATCACCTCAGGCAACTTCAAACAGCGAGTCGATCTGCCCTTTGGCGGCGAATTGGGGGAATTGATTGTCAGCTTCAACGAGATGGCTGAGAAGTTGGAACGCTACGAAGAACAGAACATTGAAGAACTAACGGCAGAGAAAGCCAAGCTCGAAACCCTGGTCTACACGATCGCCGATGGGGCTGTCCTGCTGGATACGAACCTGCAAGTGGTGCTCGTGAATCCCACAGCGCGGCGGATTTTTGGCTGGGAAACCGAGGCGATCGAGGGCGAAAACGTCCTTTATCGGTTGCCAGCGGCAGTGCAAACCGAGATTACGCGACCGCTTTACCGGATGGCGAAAGGGGAGATGCGAGAAGGCGGTGAATTCCGGGTCACCATCAAGGAGCCGATCGCGCGGACTATCCGGATTCTGCTCACCAGCGTGCTTGACTCTTACCGGGAGACAGTGAAAGGGGTGGCGATTACGGCTCAGGACATTACGCGAGAGGCCGAACTGAATGAAGCCAAGAGTCAGTTTATTAGTAATGTCTCCCATGAATTGAGAACGCCCCTATTCAGCATCAAATCCTTTATTGAAACCTTATATGAGTACGGCGAAGACTTGAGCCTTGACGAACGCCGGGAATTTTTGGAAACCGCCAACCACGAAACCGATCGCTTGACGCGGTTAGTCAACGACGTGCTGGATCTCTCGCGGCTAGAATCCTGCAAGCTGTATCACTTTGAAGCCGTGGATCTGGCGCAACCAATCGAGCAAATTCTCCGGACTTACCAGCTCACTGCCCGCGATAAAGGCATCGAGTTGCGCCAAGACATCGAACCGGGACTACCCCCCGTTCTGGGACACTATGACTTGCTACTCCAGGTCTTTACTAATCTAGTTGGCAATGCCCTCAAGTTTACGGAGATGGGCGGCAAAATCCTGCTACGAGCGTATCTCGTGCCCGATCCAACTGAGGCCAACAGCAACTCTGAAGCTGGCGACACCCCGGAACTGCGATCGAAAGTCCGGGTGGAAGTCACCGACACGGGCATCGGGATAGCGCCGGAAGATCAACAAGCCATTTTCGATCGCTTTTTCCGGGTGGAAAATCGCGTGCATACTTTGGAAGGTACAGGTTTGGGGCTGTCCATTGTGCGCAACATCGTAGAAAAACATCGCAGTCGGGTGAACCTGACCAGCGAAGTCGGCGTGGGCACCACCTTCTGGTTTGATCTCACCGTGTTCCAGGAAGCCAAACCCACGCCCCCAACCACCACAGCGCAAGATCCCCCCACCGCCTCAGTCCCGCTTGATGCTGTCCCCATATCGACTCCCGCCACTGTTTCCTGAACCTTTAACGCACGAGGACAATCAGCAAACTGAGCAGAATTAAGCCCAGCACGGCAAACCACACGAGATTACGGGACATCCAGGTTTTGAGTTGAAAGCCAGGGGTATAACTGGGTGCAGTAGGCAGCAGCGGTTGGGCGCGATCGCGATACAGCGTACAATCCATTGCGTCAGGGCGTTTGGGAAAATTGCACGTATCGTCCGCGTGATACAAACAACTCAGACACAGCGGCTCTGATCCCGTAGCGCGATACAGTTTCATACCGGGATGTCCGTAGGCTTTCAGAGCAGTCCGGCAATAGGGACACTCCAACGCTTGCGCATCAACCGTTTGGTGACATTTAGGACACTCTGACATTGGGGGAGGACTCTCGCATAACCGTCTCTTCAGTATACGAGAGCCGTTTTAGTCCATTTCGTCCCAGGAAAGGTAAAACTCCCCCGGATCCAGCGTCACCTCGCCAGCATCCGGTACCCAGGCTAACCACTGGCCATGCTCCAGATCACACAGGAGCAACGCCTCATCACCGCTGAAACACCCTGGCGCTTGCAGCAACTTGACCCACATTCCAGCGATCGCAAAACTTTGGGGAAGTAACGGAGGCATCGGTGCAGGGGTATCGCCGCAATCCTGGCAGGGGCGCTCTGCGATCTCCTCCTGCCC
>JAIXVO010000642.1 GCA_027482985.1 Cyanobacteriota bacterium | reverse complement strand
CTTGGGGGAGGGGTACCGATTATGCCCCCCCGGGGGGCAAAAAACGGGGGTGGGGGGGGGGGGGGGGGGCGCGTCTGGGAACTGGGTGTGTTGTCTGGAGTTGACACCTGGAGCACTTGCTGTAACTTACCGGATTGCGTATCCCAAAGTGCCGTTTGACCAAGTTGCGTCGCGATCGCCAGCCAGCGGTCATCCGGACTCAAGCGGGTGGCGGCAATGCCTACATTCGGATTTACCACGACCCCAGGGCGATACCCTGCAACCTGTACCAAGCTGGCAGATTGGGTTTCCGTGACGACAAGCTTGGTGCCATCTGCCGTAAATTGTAATTGCTGCACGGGTGTGCGATGGCTGCCCTGACTCTCGACTTGCCCAGTTGCCAGGTTCCAAATTTTGACCTCATTGCCACGACTGGCCGCCACCTGATTCGCCTGGGGATTGACCGCGACGGCCGCGATCCGCCCCGTCCAGCCACTCAGTTGATGCCGTAATTTGCCAGTCGCCACTTCCCAAACCTGCACTGGGGTCGTAGGTGACGTTGTGACTAAAAACTTACCATCGGAACTAAACGCGATCGTCGAGCGGGGATTGGTTGGGGCAGATGTGCCTGTTTGGGCGGGAGCAAGTGGTTTGATAGTGCGATCGCGGAGGGAACAGAGGAACAAGTTGCCGTCGGTGTCGCGGGTTGCCAACCACTGTTGATCGGGACTAAACACAAGCTGCTGTAAGGATTTGGGGCTGATCTGCCAATGATCCTGTAAGCGCAACCCTTGTAAAGCTGAACGAAGACTGGCTTCGGCTTCATAGGTATGCCCCCGTTCGGCAGCCATCCGGCTAATCAGCAAAGCCGTTGTCGGATCATGGTCTGCTTCTTGCTGGAGGGATTGGGCGATCGCTGACCATTGACGAGAGGTGGCAATTTGCAGTTGATAGTCCTTTTCGGCCTGGTTTTTCGTGGCCATCCGGTATTGGCTAAAAGTAATCCCCAGCGCCACCATCAGCGTGCAAGGCACTGAGACCTGTAACAACCGCAATTCGCGCCGCGATCGCCGATTTTCCTCGCGACTGGCAGTAATATAGCGTTGCGCTAAAGTGGATAATTCGTGGGGATACTGCTGCCAAAAATCATCCGCATCCACCAATCGACTGCCCCGCAGCAAATATTCCGGCGATCGCACTTGATGGGCTACATGCCATTCTCGTGCTGCCCGCTCAATCCGTCGCTGCCGCCGCAGCATTTCCCGGTTTTCATCTAACCAGGAGCGCAACAAGCCCCAATTGCGAATTAAGGCTTCATGAGCAATATCCACCGTTTCTTGGCAAGTGTTACCGAGCGCACTGGGAACTAAACTTGCCCCCGTTTTTTGAGACAGACGCGAAACATTGAGCTGGTATTGCTGCGTGAGTGTCGCCTGCACATGCGGTAAATTCTGGGCTAAATCCGAGGTTGGTGCCGATCGCGCCGTTTTTTTCACCACCTGAGCTAGCCGCAGCGCCGTTGAGATGTTGGCGAGGCGTTGATCCACCTGTTCCTGGTGGCCGCTTGTCGGTACGACCTGATTCGTGACCACCAGTTTGGCACTGACCAGTTTCTCTAAGACCTGCTCCACTAATTCGGGTAAGGCTTGCCCATTCACCAATTCCGATTTCAATACCCGCCGCCGCGTGTCTTCGGTGCCTTCGCCTAGTTGCGTCAAGCCAATAAAAATCCGTTGGGCAATCCGTTGTTCCTCCAGCGTCAGGCTATAAAACAACTCGTTGGCTCGCTTTTGTAAGGTGCCGCGTACCCCGCCCAACTCCGCGTAAGCTTCTAGCGTTAGGCGAGGTGGGCCACCCTCCGGTGAGCGTTGGCGATGTTGCCACAATTCCATCAAGGTGTACTGAAGCAGGGGGAGTTCTCCCGGTGCCCCCACGATCTCTAGCAAGATGTTGTAGACCAGGTTGGGGTCGCACATTAGTCCCACTTTTTCGGCGGGTTTGAGAATGGAAGCTTTAATCTGGTCATAGGTGAGCGGCGTGACCATCACCAGTTGGCGTTCAATTTGTTCGGTCAAGCCTTTGTAGAAGGAGCATTTGCTAAAAAAGTCCGCTCGTAAGACGATTACCAAACTAAATTGCTCACTCAGATCCCGCAGGACCGCTAGCAAGGCATGGAAAAACCGATGGCGATCGCGTTCAGCATTGATACCCTGACACAACGTAAAAATTTCTTCAAACTGGTCAATAATCAGCACCATCCGGGTACTGCGATTCTGCGAGATCAGGCTGGCGCGGATCAGTTGAGTTAAGCCGGAACCGCCTTCCTGCAAAAAGGTTTCTGCCCGCCGCAACTGCTCGGCACAATCGACCGCCGAACTTTCAGGATTGACAAAAGCATTCGCCAAACTTTTGAAGGGTTGGTCGGTGGGAGTCATGAGGCGAATCTGCCAGCGATCGCTGGCAGAAACCGCATGCCCTCGGCGTAACTTATGCACCAGTCCCGCTTTGACCAGGGACGACTTGCCACTCCCCGAAGCTCCCACCACCGCCAGGAAGTTGCCAGACTTCAGTTTATCGACGAGTTGATCCGTTAGCCCTTCCCGCCCAAAAAAGTACTCCGCATGTTCTTCATTAAACGGTTCTAACCCCCGGTAGGGACAGATGTCCTGCGTCACTGTGGGTTGGCTGCTGCCCGTGGGATGTTGGCAGCGCGTCAGGACGATTTCACTCCCAGAATTCTCAAACAAGGGCTGCTGCGATTCCCCCTTCAAGGCCGTACTGACCCAGTCGGTGAGGGCATAGTTGGTCACGACCCCATGGGCTAAGCGGCGCGCGTCCAAACCTTCCAGCAAGGCTTGAGTAAAGACGCTGTACTGTCCAGTTAAGGACTCATAGGCGGTTTCGTATTCCCGCGAGGCCACCATGAACAGGCGATCTGTGCCCGATTTGGCTCCCGGATCGGCTTCTAAATAGTTGAGCATTTCGCCGCTATGGCAACAGTCCAGGAGCACGATGCGCTGGCGAACAGGACTTTCTTGCAATAAGCGCCGCAACCAGAACAGGGATAAGCCATAGAAGTGAGCATTGGGGTTGGTGTCACTCGTAGCCAGATAGCCTTCACAGATGCCCGACTCTTTTTGCAATCCATGCCCTGAAAAATAAAACAGCGCAGTGTGGGGCACATTACTGCCCTTCGGCTTGAAGAGTTTAACCAGCGCTGCTTCTAACTCTGCCAGCGTCACGGGGGTTTTGACCCCCACCTGCAATTTGTCAGCCTGGACAATTTCGGGCAAGCGTGTGACGCGAAAATCACCATTACTTTCAAGCTGCTGAGCGATCGCTTCGGCATCGTGAGCGGGAGCATTTAATCCTGGTAAGGATTGATAATTGCTGATTCCAACCACTAGGGCATCTCGTATCATCTCCAACGCTCCTCAACCGGGCTACAGATTCCAAAAGGACTGATAGGTAAGATTTAAAGGTAATCTTGGGCAGAATTTTTCAGAAGTTTTATACGTAATTTCCATTAGAAAGACTGCTTGAAAATTCATGAGATTAAAACTCTTTAATTCCAAAATAGTTGAGGTCTATCCTATTTGACAAAGGGGGTAAGACCCTTAACAGAGAGGGATCTTGAGCTTTGTTACTTATATTTAATTAAAATAAATACAGATAAAAATGTTTTTTCTGCTATCTGATTAAGAGCTGATTCCGCAAAATTACAGAGCGATCGCCCATTTTTTCATCAAATCGGTGAGAATATTTTCTCAACTTTTTCACTACGGTCTGATCTGTCCGTGAAATTGCTGGCTGAATGATTGGCGATCGCTGATGCTAAGTTGAGCATCAAATTTTGAGCCCTTGATCGTCACCGTCTCGTCGTCAACCGATATGTTGGCGTTGTTAGGCAAAGGCAGGATGTAACCATTCTTTGCCAACTAACTGACTTCGAATTTTCAAGAGAAAGGCAATAATGGGAGCTAGACACGCGCACCCTGGTGCGTCATTGACCTGAGTGGGAGCAAGCTTGAATGCGGAATTTCTTCAAACAAACCCTGGCCAGCCTCTTGGCACTGTTTATCTTTTTAGGGATGAGCATCAGTGGTCTACTGTTTTTGGTGATTTTGGTCGCATCTCGCGATCCAGTGCCCCGCGTTAAAGACAAATCCGTCCTGAGTTTCAACCTCGGTTTGAATATTACGGATAGCTTGCCAGCCTCGAGTCGGTTCGGCTCAACCTTCGGGGATGAAACCGAAAGCGTCTCCTTAAAATCGGCCCTCGATGCGATTCATCAAGCCGCCCGCGATCGCCGGATTGTGGCGCTTTATCTGCATGGCGAAATGACCGGGGGGACGGGGTATGCCCAACTCAAAGAAATTCGAGAAGCCCTCCAGCAGTTTCGAGCCGCTGGCAAAAAAATTATTGCTTACGATATGGATTGGGGCGAACGGGAATATTACCTGGCCTCTGTTGCAGACACCATTTTGATGCATCCGTTCGGCTCTCTAGAATTGAATGGGATTGCGTCCGAAAGTACCTTTTTTGCCGGGGCGTTGCAGAAATACGGCATTGGCATGCAAGTGACCCGCGTCGGCAAGTATAAGTCGGCAGTGGAACCCTTCCTACTGAAGCAGCGCAGCCCGGAGAATGAGCAACAAACGCAACAACTGATCGGGGATTTGTGGAGTGAATTTTTAGGCACTGTCGCCAAAGCCCGGAAATTAACGCCGCAACAACTCCAGGCGATCGCGGATACCGATGGCATTCTGGAACCGGAGCAAGCCGTCCAGCGCCAACTGATCACCAAGACCGCCTATGAAGATGAGGTGATCGCCCAACTGAAAGAACTGGGGCAAGAAGAGGATGACTCTTTCCGCCGGGTGAATTTGCAAACCTATGCGGTGGTTGCCCAAGATCAGATTGGCAAGGAGCGGAGTGCGAAGAACAAGATTGCGATCGTTTATGCGGAAGGCGAGATTGTCAGTGGGCGCGGCGACAGTGACCAGATTGGCGGCGATCGCTTTGCCAAGATTTTGCGCGAAATTCGGGACGATGACGACGTGAAAGCGGTGGTCTTGCGAGTGAATAGTCCCGGTGGCAGTGCGGTGGCTTCGGAAGTGATTCAACGGGAAGTGGTGCTGATCCAAAAACAGAAAAAGCCCGTGGTCGTGTCGATGGGATCGGTGGCGGCATCGGGTGGCTACTGGATCTCGACTGCCAGCGATCGCATTTTTGCTGAACCCAACACGATTACAGGGTCAATTGGGGTATTTGGCCTACTGCCCAACATTCAACAACTCGCTAACAACAACGGCATTACCTGGGATACCGTCAAAACGGGCAAATTTGCGGACATTCAAACCGTGTCTCGCCCCAAAACGCCTCAAGAACTGGCGTTGATTCAGAAAAGCGTGGATCGGATCTATGACCAGTTTTTGACGCGGGTGTCTACGGCTCGGAATCTGCCCAAAACGCGGGTTGCCGAAATTGCCCAGGGGCGGGTGTGGTCTGGGAAGCAGGCCAAGGCGATCGGGCTGGTGGATGAAATGGGCGGCTTAGAAGCGGCGATTCAGGATGCCGCCAAACGCGCCAAGCTAGGCGACCAGTGGGAATTGGCAGAATATCCCCAACCCCCCGGCTTTACTGAATTACTCTTTGGCGGTTCCGACAATCAGGTCACAGCCCTCTTTGCCAGCCCAGATCCCGTGTTAACGGAACTGAAAAAATTCAAAGCCGAACTCAACATTCTGACGGCACTGAACGATCCCCGCGCCGCCTACGCCCGGTTGCCCTTCAATTTCCGCCTGGATTAGCTCGCACAGGCATTAGCACAATTAACACATCTGTATGTAAAAGAGGAGCCACCCGATTGGATGGCTCCTCTGCTTTAAACCTAATTGCCAGGTGAACCCTACTTGCTCGTAGTCACTTCACAAGTCAAGGGGCAAGCGGCATAGGTCGATTCGTGCTGAGGATTTGCCTCTCCCCGCATCCAGGGCAACCAGCTGACATTGCTGGGATGTACCCCTTTGAAGGTCAGAATGGCCGCGCCGACCAATACGCCCAACACTTGAATCCCGATGACACTGCCTGCTACCAGCAGAATCCCGACCCCAGGCAGCACCGAGTGCAATGCCATCGCCAGGAGTGAACCCACCGTTACGATTAAAATCCCAACTGGAAATCCGATGATCAGCAAGCAAATCGTCAGAATGCCTGTCCACAGCAGGAAACTTTTCAACATCAACCCATAGTCAGACTGATTGAGCATCTGGCTTTGAGATACGGTCACGTTTTACCTCCGGAATTTATTTATGAGTGAACAGATATGCTTGCCAATCGCCGTCGCGTTTGCTAAGCGAATGAGAGTAGTCTATAGAATTTCTTCTAGAAACATAAGAGGTTTTCTAGAAACTTAACAGTTCATCGATTTTATTCATGATCATCTATAGAAGTTTGTGAGTTTCTACTCAGTCACTCACGCTGGGTTGATATTGGGCGATCTCGGTCAAAACCTTGCCCACTAATGCTTCAGCTATTTTTCGCAGCTTTCCACTTGCCACCTCATCAATAATTCACGCTGTTTACCCGTATTGCCCCCAACCCTTGAGCCATTTTCTTGACCAAACTTTATAGAATTCTCATTTATCGGCAACTTAAATGAGAATCTTCTGGCGGGAGCTGGACTTGGCGAGCTGTGAGAGGGTTGTCCCAGAAATATGGAACAGTATTACAGAGTGAATCATCGAGT
>JAIXVO010000324.1 GCA_027482985.1 Cyanobacteriota bacterium | reverse complement strand
TACAAGTTCTCGACCTATGCCTACTGGTGGATTCGGCAAGCCATCACTCGCGCGATCGCCCAGCAAGCCCGGACGATCCGCCTGCCGATTCATATCACCGAAAAGCTGAACAAGATCAAGAAAGTCCAGCGCGAATTGTCTCAGCAATTGGGACGAGCTGCTTCCGCTGCGGAAATCGCTGAAGCGCTGGAATTGGAACCCGCCCAAATCCGGGAATTCTTGTTGATGGCGCGGCAGCCCGTCTCGCTCGATTTGCGGGTGGGCGACAATCAGGATACCGAGTTGCAGGATTTGCTGGAAGACGATGGCCCTTCGCCGGAAATCTTCATGGCGCAAGAATCGCTGCGGCAAGACCTGGAAACCCTGCTGGCTGACCTCACTCCCCAGCAACGGGAAGTGATTGCCCTCCGCTTCGGGTTGGATGATGGCAATGAATTGTCCCTCGCCAAAGTCGGTGAGCGGATGAACATCAGCCGGGAGCGCGTCCGACAGTTGGAGCGGCAGGCGTTAGATCATTTGCGTCGTCGCAAAGCTCGTGTCCGCGAGTATCTGGCGAGCTAGGTGTTTAGGGGTTGCGGGATAGAAAGGGTATTCAAGGTGGCGGCTAGAATCTAGAGCCTAAAACCTTGTACCCTATTACCTGTGACCCCTTATTCTCCGGCTCCGAATGGCACTCCAGGATTTCCAAATTGGCGATCGCGACCTCACCGCTGACCAACTCGCTGACTATTTGCAGGCATCGGCGATCGCGGTGGATACAGAAACGATGGGTTTGTTACCGCATCGCGATCGCTTGTGTTTGGTGCAGTTGAGTAATCCCGAAAACCAGGTGACGGTGATTCGAGTAGAGCGGGGGCAGGGGGATGCACCCAATTTGAAGCAATTGCTGGAAGCACCCACGATCCCCAAAATCTTTCACTTTGCGCGGTTTGATGTCGCGACGTTACGGCATCACCTAGATATTTACGTGCAGCCGATTTTTTGTACCAAGATTGCCAGCAAACTGGCGCGAACCTACTCGCCCAAACATGGGTTAAAAGATTTGGTGCAAGAATTAACCGGGGTGGAGCTGGATAAAAGCGCCCAAAGTTCAGACTGGGGCAATGCGGCCAATCTTTCGGAAGCCCAACTGCGGTATGCCGCCAACGATGTGCGCTATCTGCATACCGCCCGCGAGCAGTTGATTGCCATGCTGCAACGGGAAGACCGCTGGCAATTAGCGCAGGATTGTTTTCACTGTTTGCCCGCGATCGTCAGTCTGGATTTGTTGCAATACCAGGGCATTTTCGAGCATTAGAAAACTTCCCCCCCAATTTAACCTCGATAATCTGTATCGACTGCGTAGTGGTTAGACCAGTCTAAAAATATGCTTTAGAAAGTGGGTTTCGGCTCCGCTCGACCCACAGATAACCGAGTGTTGAGCGAAGTCGAAACACGGCTGCTAATGCACATCTTTAGCCTTGTCAAACCAGTAGGATGTGTTGAGCGTCGCCATAACGCATAGCGTTAGGCTATTGGGGCGTTACGCTGACGCTAGCAGCACCCTACGGAGAACTATCACTTTTCCTGCCAAGAACAGTGCGGCGTTTCAGTGAATGGGCTTCAATCGGGGCGATCGAACAGCGAAGAATCGCCGATCGCCAGTTGTTCGTAGCTGCGACTGAGTTGTTCCCACAAATCTCGAATCTGCTGGTAAGACTCCTCTGGAGAGAGTTTGCCATTCGTTTCCAGGCCAGTAATTAGCCCAACTCGTTGCGAAAACTCTTGCAAATTAGCATTAAACACCAGATTTTCTGGCTTGACCTGCCCCCGATAGCGTGACCGAGGCAGCAGAAAATTCGTGACATCCATCGCGCTCTCTCCTTGTGACAAAGTGGTTTACCAGAAGTTGTAGGGCAACATACAAGTAGCCTGTTGGTTTTCTGTGAACAGCAAATAACATGAACTAGTATAGCTCTTAACCTAAAGTTAACCTCTATGCCCTTGGTATGAGAAGCGTTTTAGCGGCAACTTAACCAAGTCTTAACTAAATGCTATTAACCTCTAAGTGGGTTACCCCAAAGACAAAAAATCCCTGTGGGCAAACGCTCTCACAGGGATCAACTGCTTGGTGCAGTGGCTAGAACGTGAAGGTGGTGCGGACAGTGCCGATAATGGCATCACTATTGTTGTCGTTCATATCGGGTGCCGTCAGCCATATGAAGCCGGGAGTAACGGTAATGTTGTCGTTGACCCGATATTGGTAGAAGGCTTCGATATGGATGGAGGTACTGCGATCGCTACCAATCGCCGAGCGCAAGCCACGGGTAATCCCAGTGACTTTGGGTTCCATCCCGACAATGATCCCGCCCAAACTGCCATCCTTCAGCAAATCCGGGAAGGCCAGCCCGACGGCCCACGTCCAGATGTCCAGTTCACCCCGTGGCAGGACATCCCGCGTCGAAAGCGTGCGGGTGTTGACATAGCCGCCCCAGCCGTTAATCACAAATTTGGGACTTAACTGGAATGAAGCCTGCACGCCATAGGCATTGCTGGAGGTGGGAATGTCCAGTCCACCAAAGGGCGCGAGGGCATCGGGAAGATCGGGATTCAGCGCTAAGGCCGATCGCAGGTTGGCGCGGTTACTGCCTGTGGCTCCATTGGTGGTGAAGTCGTTGTTGTAGGCGTGAACGTAGGTCAAGCCGAGTTTAAAGGCTTCCGAGGGTTTGAAGGTGAGTTGGGCGATCGCGCCAAATGACCCGTTGAACAACCCGGCACCGGCACTGGGATCATTGGCATCATTGGTGAGATAGCCCGCACTGAGTTCAAACTTTTCGCCTAAGTTGTAACGGAGTGCTAAGCCAGTACCTTGCAACAAATAGTAAATCGCGTTGCGGGTGCCAAAGCTGGTGAAGGCTCCGCTGCCACCATCGCCGTCCAGGAACGGGTTGATGGTGTCGGTGAAATCATCGATCGCCCCGGCATTGGCTTCAATGATGATCTTCAGATTTTCGCCCACCGGGAATTGGTACAACAACGCCTCAACAATCACCTCGTTGTTGCCATCCAGCGTCGAAATCCGCTGATCCCCTTCAAAGGTGGCGAGATTGCTGAAGAAGGTGCGGAAATTGCTGGCCTGTAACCGGGTGCGTAACAAGTCTTCTCCAGTGAAACTGGTGTCAAAGTTGAGCCGGACGCGATCGCCCACAATCGTCGTCCGATTGGCTTCTGCACCGCGCGCATTGTCCCCCGTGAAGAGACTACTGAGGGACAACACCACTTCCCCATTCAACTTGGTCGTCGTCGAAAATTGCTGCTTCTCCAGCGTGGCAGTTCGCACTTCCAGCGCTTCGATGCGGCCTCGCAACGTCGCTAGTTCCGCTGCAAATTCTTCTTGTAAGCGCTTGACAACTTCCAGATCTTCTTTTTTGACAAAATCAGCGGTCGCAGCAGCAATCAGTTCTTGAATCTTATCGAGACAGGCATTTAAGCCTGCCGCAAATTCATAGCGACTGAGGGCACGATTGCCACGGTAGGTCTTGTCAGGATAGCCGACAATACAGCCATACCGTTCCACCAGCGATTGCAACGCCTGGAACGCCCAATCGGTCGGCTTGACATCCGTCAATTGGGAAACAGAAGTAACTTGATCCAGGGCAACTTCGTCCGTAGAACTGGCGGCCAGTTGGGTGACGGGAGTGATCTCATCTAGGAGCGGAGCCGCCTGAGTGGAACCGGGGAACAGCGCGATCGCGCCTATCATCACTGGACTTAGCCAAAGCGCACAACGGGATTTTTGGGGCTTAATCATAATCCACACACCAAATGATTGGAACAGAGTCGAGAATGATAATCATTCTAGACGAAGACGAGCGATCTTACGGCGACACGACGGACGATCACCGGAGGTAAGTAGGTATAAATGACACACTTTCTCATTTGCTAAAACTTCCCCCGGTTTACAATAGAAGGCGAACCGCTTTTTGTAAATGCTCCCCAGGGGCAAACATCGCTTGGGTCAGCCCTTATGATTGATTTCACACCCGCCCTCCCGACGTTCGTGATCACCCTACGGGAAGGGGTGGAGGCGGCACTCGTCGTCGGCATTGTCTTGGCTTATTTGAAGAAAGCACAGCAACCCAATCTCACGCCCTGGGTATGGCGAGGGGTCGCGAGTGGGTTAATCGCCAGTGCTTTGGTAGGACTGCTGTTTGCGGCCATTTTCCAATGGGTAGGCACCGTCGATTCAGCCTATGCGCCCGTGTGGAAGCCGTTGTTGGAGGGGGTATTTAGCATCGTGGCGATCGCCATGCTGAGTTGGATGCTAATCTGGATGACCCAACAATCCCGCTGGCTGAAGGCGCAGGTCGAAGGAGCTGTAAGCGCCAGCCTGACGAGTGGGGCAGGAGCCGGATGGGGCATTTTCACCCTGATCTTTTTTGCGGTACTGAGGGAAGGCTTCGAGACAGTCGTATTTATTGCTGCTAAATATCAACAAGGCGGGATGCCGATTGTGGGGGCGATCGCCGGATTGTTGGGCGCAGTCGCGATCGGCGTGTTGCTATTTCAACTGGGAGTCAAAATTAACCTGAAGCTGTTCTTTCAGGGCATGGGCATCTTTCTGCTGCTAATTGTGGCAGGTCTGGTCGTCTCCACCCTGGCACACTTTGATCTGGCCTTGAGTCGGTTAGCCAGCTTAAATCCTGCGGCCAATTTCTGCCTGGGTCAACCCACCCAACCCACTGACTCCTGCCTGCTGGGGCCGCTCCTCTGGGATACCCACACCCTCCTCCCAGCACGTCAATTCCCTGGCATCATTCTGCATACCCTCCTCGGCTACGAGGATCAGGTCTTTGCCGCCGAAGCGATCGCCTATGTGGGCTTTTTGGGAGCGATCGGAACCCTCTACTTCAAAAGCCTCACTGGTTGGCAAGCAAAGCCCACCCCCATGCAACCAGAAGCTTCCAAATAAAGAGAGGCAAACAGTCATCAGTTTCAACTTCAACAGAAAGCTGTAGAAATCGCTCAACACTAGTTGAGCCAGGTTGCCATACGCCCCTGGCACAACTCTGAGGAAACTCGCAAACAACGTCACCACTAGCGCATTCTTGCGCAGACCCAGCGTTGCCCTCTGGAGGGGGTTCGGGGGACGCAGCCGTCCCCTGAATTCGGGGGGTTGGGGGGGCTGCCACCCAAGCCGAGAATTTTGGTTTTGACTAGAGACTCGCGCGACTGCCAGACTTGTGTGAACGGAATCGCCAAATTAATGATCCATCTCAATAGAAAGGGTGTAATCTCCGAGTTTGAGGTGTTGCGACCAGAGTTCGTATTCCAGCAGGAGGTAACAAGGCATGGGACTGCCTTTCACATGCAGAATGCGGGTGAAGTTGCGGAGCCGCATTTGCCCATTTGTGGTGATGTCTTCTTGCAGCCAATAGCGACTACTGCCAAACACGCTGGGTTCAAACAAATGACGATAGCTGAACTGCCCATTTCCCTGCATCGTCATGGCCACCCGGTAGGGCGAAAACTCAATCCAGAGCAGGCGCGGCGTGGGAATCGTGAGGCAATTGGAAGTGGTACAAACCGTCGCGGGATCAAACCCACTGACTTGCGGTTCGGTCAATAGCAGATGGAAGCGATCGCGATCTTTTTGGTACAGCGTGCCGACTGTTTCGATCTGGGAAGCGGTCAGCGCATCGTCAGAGTGTAAGGAGAGCCGAACCGGGCAGCGAAGTTGAGTCAACATGGGGAGGAATTTAACGGTAGGATGACTATCGCAGTCACTTTGGCAGTCTAGCTGATCCCCATGTCGGAAACGAATCGTATTTTCATGGAAGCCGTCGATTGTCAGCAACGGTTGACGATCGCCCGTCCCGCTACTGGCTTTTCGTTACAGGGACGCATTCGGGTGCCAGGAGATAAGTCGATTTCCCATCGCTCCTTAATGCTGGGCGCATTGGCGAGTGGGGAAACGGTGATTCAAGGGTTACTGTTAGGCGAAGATCCCCGCAGTACCGCCGCCTGCTTTCGGGCCTTGGGTGCCGAAATTTCGGAGTTGAATACGGAACTCGTGCGGGTGCGAGGCATCGGCTTGGGGCAATTGCTGGAACCTGCCGATGTGCTGAATGCTGGCAATTCTGGCACCACTTTGCGATTAATGCTGGGCATTCTGGCCTCCCATCCCGATCGCTTCTTTACGGTAACGGGGGATGATTCGCTGCGATCGCGCCCCATGTCCCGCGTGGTGAAGCCCCTGCAGCAAATGGGTGCCGAAATTTGGGGACGGCAGCACGGTGCGCTGGCTCCTTTGGCGATTCAGGGGCGATCGCTGAAGGCAACTCATTACCACTCACCGATCGCGTCAGCGCAAGTCAAATCCTGCATCTTGCTGGCGGGACTGATGACGGAGGGGATCACCACAGTCACGGAACCCGCCCTCTCTCGCGACCACAGTGAGCGGATGTTAAAGGCGTTTGGGGCGGATGTCCGCGTCGATCCGGAGACCTGTAGTGCGAGTGTGGTGGGGTCGGCACAATTGGTGGGGCAAGCGGTGGTCGTTCCAGGCGATATTAGTTCGGCGGCATTCTGGCTGGTGGCGGGGGCGATCGTGCCAGGTTCGGATTTGACGATTGAAAATGTCGGGATTAACCCGACGCGGACGGGTGTGCTGGATGTGTTGGCGATGATGGGTGCGGATGTGACCCAGGAAAATGTCCGAGAGGTGGCGGGTGAACCCGTTGCCGATTTACGGGTGCGGGCAGGTGCCCCGTTACGCGGCTGCACGATCGCAGGCGACCTGATCCCCCGCCTGATTGATGAAATTCCAGTGCTGGCAGTCGCAGCGACGTTTGCCACGGGGACAACGACGGTACGGGATGCCGAGGAGTTGCGGGTCAAGGAGAGCGATCGCATTACGGTGATGGCGACGCAACTGAATCAGATGGGTGCCAAGGTGACGGAACTCCCCGATGGGCTGGAAATTACCGGGGGGACGGCGCTTACCGGTCAGGCGGTCGATAGCTTTACGGATCACCGGATTGGCATGAGTTTGGCGATCGCGGCTCTGAATGCAACGGGCACGACGACGATTCATCGAGCCGAGGCGGCAGCGATTTCCTATCCAGAATTTGTGGACACGTTGCAGCGGGTTTGTCAGGAGTAAGTGAGAAAGCGGCGATCACGATCAGTCCTCCTCTAGCTTGATGAGAAATAAGGTTTGAAGGGGAACTCAAGACAATTTGATAAGATATGAGCAATCTGCATCAACACTTTTGTCAAAAGCTAGCTTCGTGTTTGCATCTGTAACTCTAGATTTACCCGAACGGCTCTATCAACGCTTGACCAAGACGGCTCAGGCGACACAGCGTCCGCTGACAGAAATTATTCTCCATGCTTTAGAGATGGGCAGTCCTCCAGATTGGGAGGATGTGCCTGAAGAATTTCAAGCCGATTTAGCCGCTCTTGATAGCTTGGATGATGCGGCACTCTGGGCGATCGCCCGCCAGTACCGGTCTGTGGCTGAACTGTCTCGTTATGATGACTTGCTAGACCGGAACCAAGCAGGTGGCTTGAGTGCCGCTGAGAAGCTGGAATTGAGCAATTTGCGGCAAGCTGCAGATGCTTTTATGCTGCGTAAGGCTCATGCAGTCGTTCTACTGCGCTGGCGCGGACATTTAGTTCCCCATCCTTAACCATACGTGTCTAGCTACATTGCAGTTGAGTTGCGTAAACAAGTTGAGGCCAGCGATCGCGGTCAATGTTGCTACTGTTTGACGCAAGCCGTGATCAGCGGCATTGATTTGTCGTTTGACCACATTCTGCCAAAGTCAAAGGGGGGAGAAACAAGATTTGACAACATCTGTTTGGCGTGTCGAGGTTGCAATGAATTCAAATCGGATTTGATCGAATTTACTGATCCGGTGACTGAAGCGGTTGTGCCTTTGTTCAATCCTCGTGCTCAAAGTTGGGCAGAACATTTTGCTTGGAGCGAGGATGGGACACGCGTGGAAGGGCTGACGGCGATCGGTCGAGCGACTGTAGGGGCGTTGCAGATGAATCGGGCGACGATTCGAGCGGCTCGAAGACGATGGGTCGCGAGTGGATGGCATCCACCCAAAGGTTAAGGCTGGGTACTCAAAGGAACATGGCAGTTGCCCAATGGAAAAGGGTGAACAATAATAGGGGGTGGCACAGTGTTGGCCAAAGACAGTGTTGCAAATGCAATAGGTAGTTGAAAATCACTGAAGTTGAGGTTGTTTTTTGTTGCTAAATTGAACCATAATCGCATGATGAGATGGTGAACAATGACGACTTCTAATCAGCAGTTTCTGCAAAATTTATACGAAGCCTTTAATAAAGGTGAGATTGAAACGATCATTTCGGTGATGCACCCGGATGTGAAATGGGCGAATGGGGTGGAAGGCGGGTTCGTTTATGGCCGCGATGCAGTGCGCGAATACTGGACTCAGCAATATCAGGTGATTCAAGTGCAACTTGAACCCTTGAAGTTTGAGACGGATGAAAGCGATCGCACCGTTGTTACCGTTCATCAACTTGTTAGGGATTTGCAAGGTAATTTGCTCGCGGATACAACAATTCAGCAAATTTTTACGATTGAAAATAGTTTGATTAGTCTTTATGAAATTGGTGAAACTGAAACAATTCAAGAAATGATTCAAAAGACGATCATGCCCAAGCAGCAATAAGCAACGGAGGGGGGATGGCGCATCCAGCGATCGCCTACTTGTCACAGGGGCAATATGAAACGGGGGCGCAGTGGTGTGAACAGGCGATCGCGGTGGAGCCAGAGGCGTTGATTCACTACTGGTATTTGGGCTTGTGTCGGTTGTTGGCTGGGGATGGGGATGAGGCGCAGGCGGTGTGGTGGACGGCGATCGCGAGTCTTGATCCAGAGGCGATCGCAAGCGAACTACAAACCCTGATGCAAATTCTGTGGACGGCGGGAGCAACCCAACTCGCACAGGGGCAGGCTCAGGCGGCTGAATTGATTTATCGGCAAGCGTTAGAACTGGATGCGGATCAACCCTGGAGTTATTTGCAATTGGGGCATGCGGTTTGTCTGCAAGGCCAGTTGGACGAGGCGATCGCTTGTTGGCAACGAGCCACCGAACTGCAACCGGAGTTGGCGGAGGCTTACCGGGAACAGGCGGCAATTTGGCACAGGCTGGCACAGTGGGAACCTGCGATCGCGGCTTATCAGCAGGCAATAGCCATCGACCCAACGCCGGAGTTACGGTATCAATTGGCGCTGTGTTTAGCTCAGGCGACGCAATGGGGGGCAGCGCTGGAACAATTGCAGCAGGTCTTGGCGGCACAGCCTGAGTGGGGGGCGGCGTATGGCGATCGCGGGTGGCTGCACCTGGAGTTGAACCAATGGACGCAGGCGACGCAGGATTTTCGAGCAGCACTGCAAGGTCAGGCGGATGTTGCCGAGACTTATCGCAACTGGGTGGCGCAATTGCAAGCAGCAGGTTGCCCAGTGCCCGATCGCTTACGCCAAAATGCGGCTGATTTGCAGGATCTTTGTACCGCAGCGACATCGGTTTGGCAACGATGGGTAACGCCCGTCGTCCCTCAGCCCGTCAACGCTGCCAGTTCTGACGCGATCGCGCCACCCACGAGCTATCACCTGGAAACGCGAACTTGGGCGCAAGCAGAATCCGCTGCCCCCTATTTCCCCCTGGATGCGGCGAGTGAAATCACGTTAAACCCACCGAAAACCTGCGATCGCGCCCTCCACTTTAGTTTTCGGTTAGCACCTCAAATTCCCTTACCCGAAACGTTTGTGGTGACGGTGCCCCAGGGACGCTGTTGGCTGAGTGCAGATCAGGCTGCCAGCGGCATTATCACCGCAGCCAACGAGTTGTTAGGAGATTTATCGCCGGAATTTCCTTTACTGACTCCCGGACATCCTGACAAACATCCGGCGCATCATTCGATTTGGGGGCGATCGCTGCCCCCGATTCAACCGATTGAGGGGAGAGTCGCGGCGATCACCGGATTAACTAGCGATATGTATTTTCACTGGATGTTTGATGTTCTTCCTCGCTTTGAGTTATTACGCCGAAGTGGAATTGATTTCGAGTCAATTGATTCTTTTTGGATCGGTGCTCAATCACCCTTTCAACAAGAAACCTTGCAGCGATTGGGCATTCCTACCAGCAAGTTATTAGATCCAGCCCAATTACCGCATTTACAGGCACAGCAATTAATCGTGCCGTCTTATCCAGGAAGTCCTGCCTGGATGCCAAAATGGGTTTTTGTGTGGTTACAACAACTGATTTTAGGAACTGATCAACCGTTGTCGAAACCGAGCGATCGCCTCTACATTACCCGCCAGCAAGCCAGTAATCGCCGCATGATTAATGAAGCTGAGATTGTGATTGGGTTAGAGGCGATCGGGTTTCAAGTGGTGGCATTGGAAACATTAACGGTGGTGGAACAGGCTCGGTTATTATCCACTGCCAGCGTGGTTATTTCGGCACACGGGGGCGGCTTAACCAATCTTGCATTCTGTCAACCGGGAACGAAGGTGATTGAGATTTTTTCGCCTGATTTTGTCTACCCCTGTTATTGGGTAGTCAGCAATTTGTTGCAACTGGATTATTACTATGTGACGGGCACACGGCCAACGGGCTATTTCTTGCAGCAACAACTCTATCCCAATCCGCGCACGGCAGATATTTGGCTGAGTTGGGCGCAACTGCAACCAACCCTGCAACTGGCAAACGTGATTTGACTAGCCCATGACTGAACTGGGGAACTGGGCTTGCAGGACGGGAAAGATGGGGCTGGCTTTGCGATCGTCTACATTTTCCGGCTTATTCCAGGTGAAGGGCGCTTGGGTGGCGGCGGACATCCACAGCAGGCGTTTGGCGCGCGTCATGGCGACATAGAGCAACCGAAATTCTTCGGCTGTTTTGAGATTTTGGGCGCGATTCCAGGCGGTATGAGTCTCGGGAAAAGTGGACTGCTGGTGCAGTTGGGCGCGAATTTGGGCACGCGCGACTTCCGCCAAGGTGAAATCGCCCAAAAACTTGCCCTGCGGTGGAATGCGGAAAGTTCCGGGAATAAAACTTTCGTGTAAAAACGGAATAAACACAAAGTCCCAATCGAGTCCTTTGGCTTTGTGCATCGTGATGATGGTGAGTTGTCCCGGTTGAGTATAACGCTCATCCTGTTCATCGGCGTTCACAGGTTCAAACCGCTCGGCTCCGACTAGATCATTGAGGGTGCTAATCATGGCGGGGAGGGTGTTGTTGCCCTGAGTTTGTTGGCTGAGGCGATCGCTTAACTTATCTGCTGTCGCCAGTTCATTTTGCTCGTAGCGCAGGGTGTAGGCAAAGAAGGGAATCAGTTGGGCGGGGGGCAGTTCCAGGCGGGCTTGCAGGAGGTTGGTACAGAAGCGGCGAGCTTGCAAAACAGGCTCTGCTTGCACTGGATCGAGGGGGCCGGGATAGAGAAATTGTTCGGGAAAACTGGTGAGGGTGTTCAGATCTTGGGTGGGAATCAGTTTGCGTTCGACCAGAGTGGTGAGGGCGGCTTTCAGATAATCGGGGGAGTGGGGGCGATCGCAGAATTGCAGCAGGGTCAGCATCTCCAGCGGCACGTGCGATTGTCGCTCCAGCCCACCGACTTCATAGAGATTGAGACTTTC
>JAIXVO010000798.1 GCA_027482985.1 Cyanobacteriota bacterium | reverse complement strand
GCCTCCAGTGCCACCAGCCCAAACGGTTCGTAATGACTGGGAATCACACACACATCCGCCGCCGTGTAGTACAGAGGCAGCAGATTGTGCCCCACCCGGCCAACGAACTGAGTTTGCTCGGCAATCCCTAACTCACGCACCATTTGCTCAATGCGATCGCGCTCCAAGCCATCCACCAGTTCTGGATCACTTCCCCCCACGATCACCAACCGCAGCTTCGTGGGATTCAGACTATAGGTGGTAGGAGTCCCATCTTGATGCATCGCCTGATGTTCAATCCCCGACTTCAATTGCGCACAGGCTCGAACTAAAGTCTCAATCCCTTTGCGGGGATCAAACCGCCCCACATACAACACGATCGCCTCATCCTGAGCAAATCCTAAAGCCGATCGGGCTTCCGCCTTAGGCATGGTATAGAAATTATCCAAGTCCGTACCGCAGGGGATGACTTCCACGCAACCAACCTGTGACACCAGCGATCGCAGGGTTTCCTCCTCCTGCGGACTGGTGGCCACAATACAGTTGGCTTGCTCCAAAATCTCCCGTTCCACAGTCAGTCGCGTCTCCGCGATCGAGGGTCGGAGCGATACCGATTGGTACTTCACTGCACCTAGCGAATGATAAGTATGAATGAGTTGAATATTACTTTGAGCCTTCAGCTGTAAGCCAACCCAGGCGGACATCCAATAATTCGTATGAATCAACGGGTAATTCGTGCCTTCTTTAGCCTGAAACTTCTGAAACGCCGTGACAAATTCCGGCATGTACTGAAACATCTGATCCCGCGGCACAAATTCCTGCGGTCCTGCCGCCAGCCGAATCGTGCGGCAATGAGGCGAATGTTGGACGATCGCCGGATCTTCCGGTCGCACCTTGCGGGTAAACATATCCACTTGCCAGCCTAGCTTGGCTAAACTTTCTCCCACTTGCCGGACATAGACATTTTGCCCGCCCGCTTCTTCCTTGCCAATCTCGGCAGCTGGGTCACCATGATCAGAAATGAGGGCGATCGCCTGACGGCTGGGAGAATTGGCGCGCGTGGCACCAAAACTAGCTTTCGGGGACGGTTGAGTAGAACTCGCTGAATGGGGCTTTGAATTCAGACCTACCATGTCTTTACCTCGCCAAAACAATAATTAGAACGCAGAAAATACGCCAGTATGAGGAAACACGGATGAACCAGCGATGGATGACTTAAACGCTCAATCCAGGATGCTCCCGATACATTAACTTTGCTAATGTATTCTCACCAACATCCTGAAGGCTTAGACCGGAAAGCAGACCTGCTGTGTAGTTGTGAGTGGAAAACAGCTTGAACTCAACGACAAAAACCTCCTGCATTAATCGCGTCTAACGGATGGAGTGTCCCATTTTCTGCTAAACAAAAACCACTGTCGGCTACTTGGATAACAAAAGCTAAAGTTTAGTCAGAGTTTAAGAAGTCTTATTTATTTTTGGCAAGGTGGAGACTTCTACCCGATCAGGTACGGTGATCCGAACTTTTTCTATCAAAGGGTTTATTTCAGATCCCTTATTATTCAAGCTGGGTTTCGTTTCTCTAAAATCCTTGATGCTCTTTTTATGACTGCCGCGACTCTCCCCACCTGGGCCGACATTCCCACCCAAACCTGGCTCTGGCAACAGCACGCGATCGCCTACAAAACCTGCGGCAGTACTGGGCCAGCGGTCGTTCTGATTCATGGCTTTGGAGCTTCCCTGGGACATTGGCGGAAAAACTTGCCCGTGTTAGCCGCCACTTGTCGAGTCTACGCGATCGATTTGCTGGGCTTCGGTGCATCCGCCAAACCCACTCCCAGCGCGACGATCCAATACACCTTTGAAACCTGGGGTCAGCAAATTGCCGATTTTTGCCGCGACATCGTGGGAGAACCCGCTTTTCTGATCGGCAACTCCATTGGCTGTATTGCGGCCATGCAAGCTGCGGTCGATCATCCCAAGATCAGTCGCGGTGTCGCCTTGATCAACTGCTCTTTGCGCTTATTGCACGATCGCCGTCGCGCCACCCAACCCTGGTTCAAGCAAATCGGTGCCCCGCTCCTGCAACGGGTTTTGCAAGTGAAATGGCTGGGGCATACTTTTTTCCGGCAAATTGCTCGCCCCCAAACCGTCCGCAAAATTCTGCAACAGGCTTATGTCCGCCCGGAAGCAGTCGATGATGAACTGATCGAAATTTTAATGCGACCCGCTCGCGATCCTGGCGCGGCAGATGTCTTCATTGCCTTCACTGGCTATTCTCAGGGCCCATTGCCGGAAGATCTCCTGGCGCAGTTACCCTGTGGCGCATTACTGCTGTGGGGCACTCAAGATCCGTGGGAACCGGTTGCCTTGGGTCAAGAACTCGCCCAATTTGATTGTGTGGAAGACTTCATTCCGTTACCAGGGGCGGGGCATTGTCCCCAAGATGAAGCCCCAGAATTAGTCAATCCCATCTTGCAACAATGGCTGGCCGCAAAAACCCAGCAATCAACTTAGGCTAACCACTGCAACATGGTTTCAATCAACTCATTACTCACTTTTAAGTCCCGACAAGGAAACGTTTTCAACAACAAAGTATGGTTGGCAGTGAGCTGGTGAATTTCCAGGACAGCCTGCGGTTCAGCTTCAAACAGCACGTGTTCCTTGGGACGAATGATGCGATCGCAGAGTTTGTTACCCGTTTGGGTGAATCGAACCACCTGTGTTTGAGTCGATTTATTTTTGTAAAAACACAGCATGGAATCAGAAGACGCAAGACATCGAGAAACAAGAGACATAGCAGCTGACGGATGAGGAACTCAGTGGAATGCCATCAAGCCCAAGGCAATTGGCAGTTTAATTGTTGCTAACCCAATCAGGTTGGCAAACTAGAACCATCAATATCAGAGATCCAAGAGCTTTGGAGCGTGATATTTGATTAAAAAATGTGTGACCAGAATCACAAGAGTTTAATTTTTGCATCTATCCAGTGATAGATTTTGTGGTTATAAGGAGGTTGGCGATCGGCGTGAGCGGCGAATTGAACCCATGAGATCTTCTCGAATCGCCTGTATCCCCTGAAAAATTAAAGTGGGATTCAATGTCATGAGTTTAGCGAAATCTGGATCGGCTTGCTGCCACCAGCGATACAGGTCGGCACTATCCCCACCCGTCAGCACCACTGAACTGCCTGGGTACTGCTGCCACCAATCCTGCACGAAGGCGTGAATTCCTGCGATCGCCGTGTATAAGATGCCGCTAGAGATCGCGGCTTCCGTATTCCCAGCCCAGCGGGATGGCGGCAACTCAAACCGGGGGACGGCCACAGGAGTCGCCGTAGACGCAGAAAAGATCGCAGTTTGGTGATGGAGGGCGGCAAATTGCAGCCTCAGACCCGGCGAAATCGCCCCACCCACGAAAGTCTGCGCCGCATCTGCCCCCGTAAACGTCAACGCCGTCCCCGCATCAATCACTAAGACCGGACTACCCACCGTCGCGATCGCTCCCCACACTGCCAGCGCTCGATCAATTCCCAAGGTCGGATACATCCCCTGCAACGGCACATCCGCCAACGTCAGCCACCGCACCTGCGATCGCCCCTGCCACCGCCGCCCCTCCTCCGGCACCACCGATGCCACCCACAACGGCACCTCTGCATCCTTCCACTGCACCCCTCCCTCCCTCCCCTCCCTCTCCCTCCCTTCCCCTTCCTTCCCCCAATAGTCCTCATCCCAACTCACCTTCAACTCGCCCCCCACAAATCGCGCCCAGTGATAGCGGGAGTTACCAATGACCAAGGCAAACCACAAATCGGACATGAATCCAGCTCTCAGTTATGGGATGAAGATTTGGTGATAAAATTTACTGATGAGTAACTTTACCTAACAAAACTTTACAATTTTCTAATCGCCCGTCAAGATAGAAGGTAGAGCACCATTCTAGAGTTTCATCGGAGAGGTTGTTTATGGTTGCATTAACACAGAAGCCGACCGTGCGGTTGACCATGCAAACGGTTGAAATTGCTGCCAACACAACGGCAATCCGATCGCTGGACTGGGATCGCGATCGCTTCGACATCGAGTTTCCCTTAGAAAACGGCACCACCTACAATTCGTTTCTGATTCGGGGCGAAAAAATTGCCCTAGTCGATACCTCCCACGAAAAGTTTCGGCAACTTTACCTGGATACCCTCAAAGGCTTGATCGATCCCCGCGAGATTGATTACCTGGTGATTAGCCATACTGAACCGGATCACAGTGGGCTGGTGCAAGACATGTTGCAACTTAACCCTGACATCATCGTGGTGGGGGCAAAAGTGGCGATGCAATTTTTGGATGACTTAGTGCATCAGCCCTTCCAGCGAAAATTAGTGAAAAGTGGCGATCGCCTCGATTTAGGACATGGGCATGAACTGGAATTTGTCTCCGCCCCAAATCTGCACTGGCCCGACACGATTTTGACTTACGACCACGGGACGCACACCCTCTTCACCTGTGATGTGTTTGGCATGCACTATTGCGACGACCAGACCTACGATGAAGAACTGGCTCTCCTGGATGCCGACTACAAAACCTACTATGACTGCCTCATGGGACCAAATGCCCGCTCTGTGTTGGCAGCCCTAAAGCGGATGGGCGATTTACCCACCATCACCACGATCGCCACGGGTCATGGCCCCCTCCTACACCATCACATTTCCGAACTGGTGGGGCGTTATCGCACCTGGAGTCAGGAGCAAGCCAAAGCCGCGACCACTGTGGCGCTGTTTTATGTGTCGGAGTACGGCTGTAGCGATCAACTGGCGCACGCGATCGGACAGGGGATTGCCAAAACGGGGGTCGTCGTCGAACTGGTGGATTTACTCGAAGCCGATCTGCAAGAAGTCCGGGAGTTGGTGGACATCGCTGCTGGGATTGTGATTGGGATGCCGCCCCAAACGGGCACCGCTGCCGCCCAAACCAATGCCCTGATCAGTACCATCTTGGCTGCAACCCACAGCAAACAGGCATTTGGCTTGTTTGAGTCGGGTGGCGGAGACGATGAATCCGTCTATCCGCTGCGCAACCGCCTCCAGGAAATCGGGGTAACGGAAGCCTTCCCGCCCATTTTGATCAAGGAAACCCCCACAGAGAACACCTATCAACTTTGTGAAGAAGCGGGCACTGACTTGGGGCAATGGCTGACCCGCGATCGCAGTATTAAACAGATGAAGTCCCTCAACGGCGACCTGGACAAAGCCCTGGGACGGTTGAGTGGTGGCCTCTACATCATTACCGCCAAGAAAGGAGAAGCGGCGAGCGCCATGCTAGCCTCCTGGGTATCGCAAGCCAGCCTGGAACCCCTCGGCATCACGATCGCCGTCGCCAAAGACCGCGCCATTGAATCCCTCCTGCATGTGGGCGATCGGTTTGTGTTGAATGTGCTGGAAGAGGGCAACTACCAAACCCTGATGAAGCACTTCCTGAAACGCTTTGCCCCTGGGAGCGATCGCTTTGCAGGGGTCAAAATCTATGCCGGTGCCAGTGGTTGTCCCATTTTGGCCGATGCCCTGGCTTACCTGGAGTGTGAAGTCGTCAGCCGGATGGAAGGCGACGACCACTGGATCGTCTACAGCACTGTCGATGTCGGTCGCATCTCCAAACCCGACGGCCTCACAGCGGTTCACCATCGGAAAGTGGGCAATCATTATTAAGGCAGAAGGCAGGAGGCAGAGGGCGGAAGAGATGCACCCGTAGGGGCGCAGTCTTTGACAACCGGCCATATCCGTAGGGGCGCGGCATTGGGCAGGCAAATTCTGCAGCAGTTTCCATTTGTGCCCCAATGCCACACCCAAGTGCAAAGCATGGGCGTGGCATTGGGGCACACCAAAAGAATACCTGACACACCAAAAGAGCTGCCCTCATCCCCTAACCCCTGCTCCCATAGCGGGAGCAGGGGAACTAATCCAATCTTTCTCTCCTCGCCCATTTTGGGAGAGGGGGCGGGGGTGAGGGCGGTTTTGGTGCGTGAAGTATATTAGTGCTAAAGCATGAGTTCTCCACCACAGCCAAGGATTTCGGTACGACCCATGCCCACATGAGCGATCGCCCCCACTCTCGACCATGCCCCTAACCATTGCTCTACCGCGTTCTGCTGTTGGAGACGTGCCAGCGGCGCGTCTCTACAATACTCATCGCTTTTTCCTCCTGACTTCTGGCTTCTGGCTCCGCCCTTCCCCTCCCTCCAATCCAGCAATTACTTCCATTAACTATTTATATAGATACATTGCTTAAACATAAGTTCTGTTAAGGGTAAGCTGGAGCAACAGCAAACCCGTTGAGGATTTTTTCGATGCACCTCCCTTCATCTAAACCAACCAGTTCCCGTCTGTTGACGGCACAGCGAGATTTAGTGGTGCAAGTGCTGGAAAGCATTCAGGACTTGATCATTGTTTCGCTTTGTATTGGATTGTTTAGTTTCATGTTGTTGCAGTTGCGGGAAATGTTTCTCTCGCTTCTGCCGCCGCTCGATTTTCAGGTGGTGACTGCCGACATCCTGTTTCTCCTGATTCTGGTGGAACTGTTCCGCCTCTTGATTATTTACTTGCAAGAGCAACGGGTGTCGATTGGGGTGGCGGTGGAAGTGTCGATCGTTTCTGTGTTGCGGGAAGTGATTGTGCGCGGCGTGTTGGAAACGCCCTGGAGTCAAGTGCTGTCAGCGTGCTTCTTTTTGCTGGTGATGGGAGCCTTGTTAATCATCCGGGTCTGGTTGCCGCCCACGTTTGAAGGGGTTGATCCAGAAAAACGGCTCTCGTTAAGACGTAAGCTAGAACGAGACGAGTTATCTGCTGATTCCCCTTTGGCGGTGATGGAACCGTCTTTTGTGGGCACCCACTCCCTGCTGGAGAATCGCAAGGTAATTCACCACGATAGTTGAGGGTGGTGCGCGAATCACATCCCGGCGATGCGTTACGGTTAGCGCCTAACACATCCTACAGATGGGACATGATTTCGATGCAGATCTCGCAAGCTCGTACTGGCTGCACTGATTGCCCCAGGCTGCTAGCGGTAGACAGTTAACTTTTCTGTTCTTTCTCCCCGGATGGATCTATGGCTGATTTCAGACCTCGTGATGTGCAAGTTGCCGAGATGGGCGGCAATACCACCGTGTTGCGATCGCGGACTTGGGAGCGCCTCAAGTTTGAAGTGGAATACGCCCGTCAGAAAGGCACAACGGCTAATTCCTATTTGATTCAGGGCCAGCAAATTGCCCTGTTAGACCCGCCGGGAGAATCGTTTACCGACCTGTTCCTGGAGGAATTGGGCCACCACGTTTACTATCAGCGGTTGAACTACATCATCCTCAGCCACGTCAATCCCAACCGGATTGAGACGTTGAAGCGACTCCTGGAAGCAGCCCCCTATGCGACGGTGATTTGCTCGAAGCCGGGGGCAAATACGCTGCGATCGGTGTTGTTGAACCAGTCGTTCAATATTCCGTCACCGCGAGAGGACGAAGCTCAGGATTTAGGGATTGAGTGTGGGGGCAATCTCACCTTAAAAGTGCACATCATCCGGGATGAAGAAGTCTTGGATTTGGGCAATGGCCATCTGCTGCAATTCCGCTTTGTACCTACGCCCCGCCACCCAGACGCGATCGCCACCTATGATCCAGCCAGCCGTATGTTGTATACCGATAAACTGTTTGCAGCACATATTTGTGACGATTCCGTGTTTGACGAACACTGGAAAACCTTGGAAGAAGATCGACGCTATTTCTTCGACTGTATTCACGCGGCGCAGTCACCCCAAGTGGAAGCCGCGATCGAGAAATTGACTCCCTTTGGCGCGAAACTCTATGCACCGGGACATGGCCCGATCGTGCGGCATAGTGTGAGTGTGCTGACGCTGGACTATCGCCGCTGGTGTGAACAGCAACAGACCAAAGATTTGAGTGCGGTGCTCCTGTTCACTTCCGCCTATGGCAATACGGCAACGCTGGCCAGCGCGATCGCGAAAGGGGTGACCCAGGCTGGAGTGGCTGTCCGCACCATTAATTGCGAATTCGCGACCCCCGATGAAATTACAGAGGCCGTCAAAGACTGCGACGGTTTCATGATCGGTACCCCGACGCTGGCGGGACATCCCCCCACACAAATCCAAACGGCATTGGGACTTGTACTCTCGAATGCAAATCAGACCAAAGTGGCGGGGGTGTTTGGCTCCTACGGCTGGAGCGGGGAAGCGGTGGATCTGGTGGAAAGCAAACTCCAGGATGCGGGCTACCCATTGGGATTTGAAACGATTCGGGTGAAATTTAAACCTACCGAGGCGCATTTACATCAGTGCGAAACGGCAGGAGCGGATTTTGCCAGAACCCTGAACCGGGCGCGAAAAGTGCGGGCACCCCGGCAGGCGGTGGTGGATGCGCAGAGCGATCGCACCAGTCAGGCGGTCGGGCGGGTGACGGGGTCGCTGTGTGTCGTCACGATCAGAAGTGGTGCTAACCATTACGGATTCCTCACGTCCTGGGTGTCGCAAGCGGGATTCACGCCGCCTGCGATCACTTTGTCCGTTGCGAAAGACCAGATCGAAGAAAGCATTGCCCATATTGGCGATCGCTTTGTGTTGAATATTTTGAAAGAAGGGCGAAACCTGCGCCGCTACTTCTTAAAGCCACCTGCACCCAGCGAAAACCCGTTTGAAAATGTGGCAACTGAACCCGCCAGCAATGGGTGTTTGGTGTTAGCTGATGCCTTGGCGTATCTGGAGTGTACGGTGCAGAACCGGATGGATTGTGGCGATCATTGGCTGTTGTATGCCTTGGTGGATATGGGTAAGTTGCTGGAAACCACTGGGGTGACGGCGATCAATCACCGGAAATCAGCCAGCCAGTATTAGCGGGCACCCCACTCCGGCAGTGCTCCAAGGCGCGATCGCAGATCTCCGTCATTATACGTTTTGAACGAAAAACTGCGTAAGACTACGCATAAGTACCCTCGTATTTTTCGCGATGACACGGGGAGTAGGAATGCTTAAGCTATGTTCAAACTGAATTACCTGCAATCCCGTTCCCAACCATGAACTCAAGCTCAGGCACGAGCGGGTTACCCGTCAGGCTTGAGTCCCCCTTCTCTCTCGCATTTGGTCGAATTAACATGGTGCATCCTCTCAATTCCGCTCCTTTGAACATTGAACAAATGGTCAACAAAATTACGGCATCGGGCAGAATTAGCCGCGCCGACCAGCAGCAATTCATGACGACTTTGCTGTCCAAGAACTCCATTACTTCGGCAGAAGAAGCGATGGTGAATCGGGTGTTCGAGTTACTCCGAGCCGGACGCTTACGAGTCGTCGATTAACGGCGATCGCGTGCCACCGTTGATGGCTCAATTCTGTTCATTTCAGCAGCACCACCCCTCACCGTGCAATGACTCCAGCCATTGCACGGTTTTGTCTTAGGCGGGAACCAGGGTGCGATCGCCTATCGCCCGCGCCGAGATCGAACAAATGAGTCAGGCTTAACATCATCGCAGTCCATTCAGGCAGATGTATGATGGCTGCATTCTGCTGAACTTTTTGCAGGCTTGTGAGGATTTAGGCTCAAGGGGGTTCATCATGGTCAAGGGCTATTGCGTTGCCAGTGGTGGGATGTTACTAGCGACAGGGGTCAGCCTCCTGGAACCCGCGATCGCCGCTGCGCGATCGCCCCTCGCGCCCCCTGTCCCACCGCCAGCAACCGCTTTGATCGCGACCACTCCCCTTCCCTGGACTGGGTTTACAGCCTCGCAAAAAGCAGCACTGACAGCGTTAGACATTCCAGTAGTGATCCCGAATTATGTGCCAGCGCAGTTTCGAGTGACACAGGTGAACACGAACCTGTGCAAACCGGGAACACCCCAGCGGGGAGCTTGTCGGGAGGGATCGAGTTACACCCTCGTGTATCAGAATCCGCAGAAGGCTTGTGTGATTGTCAGCGCGATCGCGGGTGGGGTGGGCGGTGGTGCGGCTGAGTTTGAGTGGCGCACGCGATCGCCCCGCTTCGGCGAAGTCCTGATCTTGTTTGGGCAACCGACGGGCGCGAATCAAGCCCCACCCCCGGCAAAATTGCGCCAACCCCAACCAAATTTGGGTAGTTTCCCGGCGCGGCTGGCTGATAATGGGCGATCGCCCTACTACAGCGTGACCACAGGCGATAGCGATTACTACCGCCAGACTTACCGTTGCGGCAAAAACACCAGCATTACCCCGCTCGATTTAGAAAAAATTATCCAGTCACTTTATGTGGTGAAGTAGCGGTTGTCTGCACATTTTTGATGATTGTGCAGACAACCGCAGGGGCTTACTCGATGACGAGAGTCGTGGAGGCTGATCGCCCAAACTCCTCTGGGGCATATTGCAGGTGAGCGGCAGCACCGGGATAGCTGAAGGTGCCCGGCGTGACGGAGCGCACCAGGTAGTGCAGCGTATACACCCCCGGATTCAGTTTGTCCCCAAAGGCCACAACGCGATCCTTATATAAGGTTTGATAGCTCATCTGCCAACTGTCCCCTTTCGCTTGGAAGTAGGGCGTTGCCGTTTGGAAACTGTCGTCTACGGCTTCCAATCCAGCCGGGAGCGGATCAGTAATCACCACGTGATCCACGGGATGATCCGTGATGATTTCCAGCCCAATATCAAACACTTGTCCCACGGGCAGTTTGAGGTTCTCTCCGGCAAATAGCCCCGTCCGATACAGGGTTTTCTCCTCGTTCGCTGGCCGAATGGTGCGCGTGACCCGTAAGCCATTCATACGTCCGGGTTGCTGCCCCTGTAACCGATAGCGGTAGGCGACTAGATAGTGCAGAATGCCATCCCCCGATTTGCTCAGGGTTAAATTCTGCTGACCGCGAGGCAGTTCCGCCATGGGTACTGTCGTTGTCGTACTTGGCTTTTGATAGCCCTGGAATTGGGCGGTCGCCAGCGACTTGTTAGCAAGAGTAGCGGTAGCGGTGAAATTAGGTGGGGTGGGTAACAGTTGGCTGTAGGCGACCAGGGCGGATAATGCTTGGGCATTGTCGTAAGTGGTCGGCCAGGTGCCATTCCGCCGTTGATCCAGCAAGCCCTGCACCCAGCGATCGCGGCTTTCCGGGGCAACTTTTTGCGCGATCGCCAGTTGTAACCCTGCGGCCTGCGTCGCCGTGTCGGAATGCAACCAGCGCCACCCAGCCGGGAGCGTCACCCGCGTACTGCGACCCGTGACAGCGGTAGATTGCTGTAATTT
>JAIXVO010000040.1 GCA_027482985.1 Cyanobacteriota bacterium | reverse complement strand
GTTGACCACGGCGGTTTGGAGCACTGGCGGCGTAGTGTCAGCGGGCGGCAGAGTGGTGTTGGTCACCGCCAGGGCGGTCAAGGCCACAGCATCATTCCCAGCGACATCCTGCACGGGGTTGGCACCGGGAATGGCATAGTTCAACGCGACCGTTTCACCCGCCGCGACGGCGCTGGCTAGAGTGAGGGTGACGGTGGTGCCATTGGCATCGACCGCGTTGACGGTGCGGGCGACGCCATTGACGGTGACAGTATAGGTACCGCCAGCGGGATCAGAGGCACCATCTAAGGCTTCGTTGTAGGTGAGCGTTACCGTGCTGCCATTGACCACGGCGGTTTGCAGCACTGGTGGTGCCGTATCTCCAACCGGAACAGTCGTATTGGTGACGGCCTGGGCAGCCAAGGCCACAGCATCATTCCCGGCGACATCCTGCACGGGGTTAGTGCCCGGAACGGCATAGCTCAACGCGACCGTTTCACCTGCTGCAACGGCACTAGCCAGCGTCAGGGTAACGGTAGTGCCATTGGCATCGACCGAGTTGACGGTGCGGGCGACGCCATTGACGGTGACGGTATAGGCACCCCCCGCCGGGTCAGAGGCCCCGTCTAAGGCTTCGTTGTAGGTAAGCGTCACCGTGCTGCCATTGACCACCGCCGTTTGAAGCACCGGAGCCGTGGTGTCAGTTGGGGCTGAACCGCCAAAATTACCAAACCCAAGTCCCGCTGGCGCTGCACCGTTGGCGAGGGGCGTTTGCGCCGTGAACCCACCCGCACCGTTGCCAGTCAAGATGGAAATGGTGTTGGCGTTGGTGTTACTACTCAAAAGGTCGAGGTTGCCATCCCCGTTGATGTCTCTCAGCAATACATCGGTGGGGTTGGTGCCAACGGCGTAGCTGACCAGGTTGCCAAAACCACCGCTGCCATTGTTGCGCAACACCGAGACAGTGTTGTTATCATTTGAGGCGGCGATGTCCAGGAAGCCGTCCCCATTCACATCTCCGGTAATGACCGCGTTGGGACGAGCTCCCAGCGTGATGCTCGTGACGGTGAAGCCGCCTATACCGTTGCCTAGGCCCACAGATACGTTCCGGCTACTGGCATTCGCGGTGATGAAATCGAGGCGGCCATCGTTATTCAAGTCCGCAATGGTCATGTCTAGGGGGCGAGTACCAATGGCGACGCTCGAACCCACGGCTCCAAAGCTGCCTGTACCGGTGCCCAGGTTGACGGTGACGGTGTTATTGCCAACATTGGAGGTGATGACATCTAGGTTGCCGTCACTGTTAGCGTCTAGTACGGCAATCCCAGAGGGGGTGGTGCCAGCAGTAAAGGTCTGCTGGGCATTGAAGCCGCCAGTGCCATTGTTCAACAGCACCGCGAATCGGCTGGTGGCATTAATCAGAGCGATCGCGTCGAGGCGACCGTCATTATTCACATCACCTAGGGCGAGCTCCACCGGTGCCCCCCCGGTGGCAAAGCTCTGGGCAGCCAAGAATCCCCCTGCCCCATTGTTGAGCAGGAGACCAATACTGTTGGAACCTTCGTTGGTGGTCAAGATATCGTTTAACCCATCGCCATTGATATCGCCAACGGTTACGGTGGATGGGCCGTTACCACCGACTGTCAGGGTCGTGGGTGTCCCAAAGCCACCTGTCCCATTCAACCCGTACAACGAAATATTATTCGAGCTCTGGTTCGCAACAACTAATGTATTTAAAGTGCCTTCAAACCCCTCCAGCCCAGCTTGACTGAATGCCAAGCTGGCTTCAATTTCTCCAGTCGCAACCTCCAGATCCCAATCACTACCTAATGAACCAGAGCCTGTCAAATCATTCGAGGCAGCGATATCTGCACCGGTAAGGCTGCCTAGCTTTTCTACAAAGGCTTGCCCAGCTTCACCCTCGGCAACGCTACATCCATACAGCAGGATGTCAGCCTCACTGCCTAAATATTGAGCCCAGCCAGTTAACTGATCTTGGTAAGCACTCAAGCTGTCTGAATTGACAACACTTGTACCCAGTTGTAGAGCCCCGGCTGAACCATGGGAAACAATTTGAAGGCTTGCAACGTTAGCATAGTTCGCTAAGACAGATGAAATCTGAGTGATCCCGTCCTGCTGCTGATCCAGAATGAATACCTCACTGTTTTCGACAGCAGCGATGAGATGCTGATAGTCTTCAACAGTGGCATCTATAAACAGGAGGTTAGTCCCAGCCGATGGTGATGCTGTCAGCGGTGAGTCACCTGGAGGCAACGATCCGGCATGCTCCAGATCGGGCGTGAATAGATCATTACTCCCAGAGGAAAATAGATCTGTATTTTGCAAAATCCCAGAATACTGCCGTAAAGTCTCAGGGCTAAAGGCAAGAGCGGGTTCTAAAGAACCTGTGTGACGATCGAGGTTCCAATCGCCACCTCGATGGGAGTGCCCTGTTGGTGTAGTTGAGGCGGCAACTGGTACCCCAATCGCTTCATGAAGCCGCTGGAAGAATGCTGATCCCTCTACCCCTGCTGCAACCTGGCACCCGTACAGGAGAAGACGACCATCCCCGGCCATGGCCTTGGACCACTGCTTAAGGTCATCACTGTAATGGCCTAAATTCTCCCAGGATAAAGAGGTCGAACCCAGTTGAATGCAGCCTGGGCTGCCATGGGAAACAATGTGGACGCTGCTAACGTCACTAAGCCCTGAGAGCACCCGGGTGATAAACTCAACCCCATCTTCATGGGCAACTAAAATATATCCACGATATTTAGGCAGAAGACCTGCTAGCAAAAGGTCAATATCATCTACCTTCGAATCAATAAAAACAAGATCCTTCATAGGGTTCTTCTTGTAGGCAGGAGAAGCGCTACCAACCTCTTGCCCAAAAAAATGCTTGTGGGCCATAGCGTCTGATCGCATTAGTTTCGATGTTGTCATGAGCTGCATTTTGACATTCCTTGATATCCAAAATTTTTTGATCAAAAGTGGCGATCGCACCAGCTACAGGCAAAATTAATATTTACTAAAGAGACGATCTGACTTACAGGACAAAAGCTAAAAACTTACATGCAGAAAACCAGGGCCTACGCCTAGGCTAGTCCATCTCTGCTCGATTTACCTTGTGGTGACAGAGAAAACTTGAGGCTTAATCGATGGAGCTAAGAACCCTTGAAAAACTTGTTCAAAAGTATTTTTGGCGTAGCCTTCCTTTCTATAGTGGGTGCTAGACGATAGCTTGGGTACCGTACCGCTACATGCAACATACTTAATTTGCAACGAGAAACTGATACCAAGAGCACACGTACGTATACACTTAAGCATATGTACGCTAGTGGGTGCCAGTGCTGGCATAGCTTTGGGGCGAAAATTCATCTGTACTTTAAAGTATGCCGAGAGATGACTTGAGGAGCCAGTACCCTCGGAGTCTCAGCTTCCTGCCACTAAAGTGTCTTAGACGCCTTAGCTGATTAACATTCAGGGCCAAGTATGGGTCTTGCCTAGAGCAGGCTAGGCCAAAGGCATAATTCAACGAGAATGCTCAATAGCCCAATTCATCTATAGCCATCGCCACTCTGGCTCGGTCAAGCCTTCTTGAGTAGCGATGGCGACCTAGATAGCGTCCTAGGGTTCGTTATGCAAGCTTCCTATACCCTAAGCTGTCCGGCCAGCGCTATAGCTTTGGGCCGCTATTAGTTCTGTATCTCTATGAAGTATTCGAATCGAAAAAGGGTTGTGATACCAAATCCGAGTTACACAACCCCGATTCGAAACCGATACCCCGTAGGGAGCATAGCAGTGCAATGCCCTTACAAACCGGGGGTATACAGATAGGATTTGGTATGAGTTATAGCGAAGCGATCACCCTTGAGTAGGCGGTCAATGGCCCACGCCATCCCAAAGGCTTGCAGCCTTTGGGATGGCGTGGGCCACTCAAGAGATCATGTGACCGCCCTGGTGGCTGGATAGGGTATTGCGATACAAAAAATAAGCTATCGGCTATTGGGGCTGTCAACGGATCCAGATTGCTTGGTTCTGGCCTTCTGCCTAGCAGTTCACGGATTGCAATGTCAACATCACTCTATGCAGGAATACAGGGGAATCGCCAAGGCTTATGTAAAGCTTTCATAAAGTGGTGGACATGTTGCTTCCTTTTCCGATTTTAAAAGCTTACGGTAGCTTTGCCCATTAGATTTTCCTTCGACGACTGCCTACGTTGGCGTCTTGAGGGCTGTGTTCCCTGAGATTAGATCCCCCCTGTAGAAATTGCTATCCCGCAAAACTAAAATGTATATATGGATACTCAGCAATATCACTGAAACCTGTATACTGATTTTGTAGCATAAATGACATTTTGATTGTGCTGATGCCAATCGGTTTGAGTGCTATTTGCAAATTTGTTTGGTTGTAGAGAATTTTTCTGGGTGCTGACTTATGGTGAATAAAGCTTTTCCCTGGCTAGAGGCCGTAGCTCTAGCGGTTCAGAAGATTTTTCGGGTCTCACAGTCGAGAACATTGCTGCCTCAAGCAGCCGCTGAAACCAACTGCATTGACCCAGCTTTTGTGATAATGCCAATCTCGTTAGCTTGTTGAGAGTCTTTGAGTGCATAATGAAGTCTACTTTTATTTACACGCAAAATAAAGGTTTAGCTTCTTAACAATGCCACCTCTGCAAAGACAACCTCATAAGAGGCGTTGCAGGATGTTGATATGGTTAAGAGACTTCTAAGAAAAAACGCTACCTCGTCGTCTCTCAGTAGACTAAGGATTAATGTTAGTCATTGATTGAAAGTGATCTTTCATCAGGGGGCTACTTAGCCCATTAGCTCTACAATCGCTGCTAGATCTCTAATGAAGAGTCTGCTAGGGTTTTGCTATGGGGTGACGGGCAGAAGGGATTGGGCAATTTTGGGTGCAAGTCATAGTGGTTTTCACCGGTATCGAGTCAGTTTTTTTCCCCTCTAAAACTACCCTTTGACTCTTATTGTTTTTGAAATTCACTAATAGTTTTTCCACTAACTCATTACATGCAGCTATGGTACTGGGGAGCACGAGCATGGATCTCACGAAGGTAGACATCATCGGAGTGCCTGTTACAGCACTTTCGTTTCAAGATCAAATATCGGCGATGATGACTTGGGCAAAAGAGCGCTCAAGCCGGGTTGTTTGTGTCGCAAATGTTCATATGTTGATGGAGTCTCGGGGGGACAATAGCTTCTGGTCCACTTTGGACAAGGCAGATTTAGTCACCCCTGATGGTATGCCTCTAGTCTGGATGATTCGCCTTCTGGGGTTCGGCTCCCAGGATAGAGTAGCTGGTATGGATATATTTGTGTCTGTCTGCCAGCGGGCTGCAGCTGAAGGTGTATCAATTTATCTGCTGGGGTGCACCCAACCTGTAATTGATCAAATGGTCATTAAGCTGAAGCGCGATTTCCCACAATTAAAGTTAGCTGGTGCTGAGCCTCTTCCATTCCGCCCCTTGACTGAGATGGAAGATAGGGATTTGGTCGAACGAATCAATTCTAGTGGAGCTGGCGTTATGTTTTTGTCCTTGGGCTGCCCTAAGCAGGAGCGCTGGATGAACAACCATAAAGATAGAATTCAATCCGTCATGGTGGGGATTGGCGGGGTATTTAGTGTCTACGCTGGTCTCCAAAAGCGTGCCCCAACCTGGGTGCGCGAAAGTGGTTTGGAGTGGCTATATCGCTTGGCTCAGGAACCCCGTCGACTTTGGCACCGATACCAAAGCACCATTCCACCCTTTATTGTTTTGGCCGTTCGCCAAGTGCTAGCGCGAGCAAGAACTCAACGCTCTTTCTTTCAGACTAAGAAAGGGCTTCAGGAGCCCAGCAAGATTAGAGCCTAACACCAATCAGAAGTGAAGGCAAGCAGATATTTAAAAACCAAAATCTTGATTCTGTAAGGGTTATAGGTTATGGGATTCACATATTTTCATGTTTCTTGCTCTAAAGGAATTAGAGCGGCCCTCTTATTAGAGAAAATGAAGAAAGAATCACTTTAGGTTTCAAAATCAATTGAGATTTTTGCATTGATTTTACTTCCAATGTTATATCTTTTTATATTTCACTGAAAAGACGAAAGATTTAAAAAATTCTATGCCAGCTAGAGATTTTTTTTTTAGCACAACAAAAAATTCTGACTCAATCATAAATTGAGTCACTCATAGGATTGCCTTTGCAGCGATCGCTTAGTCTAATTTGCAGTTCCACTTCTGGAGTATTTTGTTAGCTTTAGCCTCAAATACTATCTTTTTTTCTGTAGAGTAAGAACGAAATTTTCCTGACAAGCCATAGCTCATTAAAGCCGCATATTCTCTGAGAGTGGCACGTATTTTGTCCGGAGAAAAATAGGACTTTCTGTCTAACTCAACTGGGTGAGGTGTGACGTTAAAGCCAAAACTTTTGAACACTAAAAAAGCCCTTAGCATATGAGCGCTATCTGTAATCAGTAAAATATTTTTTGTTTCTTCAGAGTCAACGATGAGTTCTGAGAAAAGTCCATTTTCCCAAGTGGTTTGAGAGCAACGCTCTCCTTTGACTTGTACCTTAGGTACTCCCATGTCTACCAATAGACGAACAATTTTGGGAGAATCGGTCATGCCACTGACGAAAAAAGATAGATCTTGATTGCTTACCCAAACCACTGATGATTCTTGGGCGAAGTCTTGCTGATATTTTGGTCCTCTGCCCAGCACAATAGCGATCTCGGGCTCGGGAATTTGTTCCTTAGAGAGCAAACTGAGGACACCCTGCATGGGCAGTTCTAGCAGAAAAGGCATGAGCAATAGGCCTAACCCAAACGTGCTGAACCAGAGGGTTCTGGGGTCTAAAAAATGAGACCGCTGAAACAGCTTATGGCAAGATAGGCACAAGAATTTTTGTCCGTTTCGGTTCCGTGAATCATGTTTGACGACATTTTTCCTTTTGCAAGACGGGCAACGCATCTCAGAATCTACCTGTGATTTTATCAATTCGCTGAGGTGGATAGTTCCTGAAACTAAGTGCTTTAGGGTTGAATGCGATCGCGCTCTGTTTTGCGAAAATCTGCCACTCGTTTAGCATAGTTGATAGGGGCATTCAGCGTTAGAGATATAACCACTAGAATATTTAACGCCAATAGGCCGACCAGCCAGGTATGGTGGAAACCAATGGTTAACCCAAGACTAAGGCCGCACGCTAGGGTCGCAACACACAGGCAATTAACCGTTGCAGCTACCTTGGCCATTTTTTGGGATACTAACTTTTCTACTGTTGCTCCAATACCAAGGCCAATTCCCCAACCTCCAACCATGCCGGGAATTAATCCAGCCAATAATAAGCTCCAAGAACCAGTAATGTTGCCTAACAACAGCCAAGCGGCAATGAGGGTACTTGCTCCCATCATCATGGCGGCTGCACCACTGGCCCAGGTTCCTACCGTTGCCCCTGCGGCACTAAGGATCCAAGAGGCCGATTGAAAACCCAAAGCTGCACCTAGGGCATAGGCAAAGCTAACCATAGGAAGATTGGATTCTGCGATGCTAGGAGAGAAGGCTAAACTCAACAAAAAGCGATTAGTAAATACCGTAAAACCTAGTAAAAGCAACAATGGAATCCAGGCGGGTTGAGCCGATCGCACCGGTAGGGCAGCGGTTTCTACCGTCAACGGAATGGAATACTCCTGAGGAAAAGCATTAGTGTGAAGCAACAGCACCCGATGGTAAGTCGCTCCAGCAATCAGCTGTCGAGTACTGACTTGAACCCGGCACTGCACCTGGTTTGTAGAGAACTCTAGCGGATCAATCCTGATCCAAGGGTGATCGGTCAGAGGTCTGACACCATCATTCCGATCAGGTTGAAGACTCCAGCGGCCAGACAAAACGATATCAGGCACGGGGTTAGAAATAATGATGTCAGTGTGGATGACTTCGCCTAGGCGATGGGCCTTAAGCTGAAGTTCAGACTGGCTGAGCCTGACCTCGGGAGGATGGATAGCGATATCAGGCAGAGCTTGGAGGGCTGCTTTTGCATTTGGGAAGCGATCTTTATCCCTTGGCTCTACCATCTTATCTAACCAGTTAACCCAATGCTGGCTCAACTTGGGGACTAGATGCTTAAATTTGACCTTATAACTAATATCAACCAACTGTCCAATGTCATCGGTCTTCGTGCGGGTCAGTAAACAAATCAAAGTCATTCCCAACCCATAGAGGTCAGATGCCTCAGTCAGTTCACGATTGAACAACTGTTCCGGTGGCATGAAGCCAAGGGTGCCTTTGACTACACTGCTAACGCCTACTTCTCCATCGCCAATTCTGGCAAAGCCAAAATCAACTAAATAGACGTTCAGGGCATCATCTATCAAAATGTTATCAGGCTTAATATCACGATGAATAATAGGAGGAATACGATTTTGCAAGTAAACTAGAATCTCGAGCACGGAAACAGCTATTTTGCGCAAATCTTGAGGACTAAAGCTACGAGATTCGGCCAAAGACATTGCAGGCTTATACTCCTGAACCATGCAAAATCCATCTTCGGTTTGAAACGAGGTTAAATAACGAGGCACCCCAGGATGCTGCAAACCTCTCAAAACCTCAATTTCACGCTGATAGGCATCATAATCAACCCAGCTACCTGAAAGCCGAGCAAACTGAAACTGTTTAATGACAACTTTATAGTTGAGATCTAGGTCGTGGGCAAGATACGTGACCCGGCCCCCACCGCGATTGGCTCCTAACTCACTCTCAATGCGATAGCCATAGCATGACAGATCTAAAAAATCACCAGCCATAGAAAAACGTTAAAGGAGCAGGACATGGACAGAAACCGAGTATTAGCTTTGGCTACACGGAGCACAAATGCTACAGATATTAAAAATCAGGTTACCGGATAATCTGTAAACTTTCTGTAAACTTTCCGTAAATCTTGATTCGATAGGTGAAGGTGAAACTGAGGATTAAACTATGCTAGGCGCAATCGATAGATCTCAGGTTTTTTAGGGCTTGGATTACGAGGATAAAGCTCCCAATTTATGGTCTGAGAATACCTCTGCTTCTAGGGAAATATAGTCTTTCCAGGCGATAGTACTGTGGTTTCAAGATCGTTTTGCTCTGAGTATACTTCTAGCTTTAGCGGTCAGCCATCTTTGATGGCTATTCCCTGGAGATTAGACCTGTTGAGAAATCGCGATGAAAGCACTCGAAAGCCTTGCTAGGCTT
>JAIXVO010000062.1 GCA_027482985.1 Cyanobacteriota bacterium | reverse complement strand
CTAGCACTGAGGCGAGTCAAGCCCGGCTGCGGATGATGGAGTACCGCCACCAGGTCACCGCTACGATGATCTATGACCAACTGCCGATCAACGACAGCTTTAAAAAAATAGATGACAACACCGTCTTCGGCGCGATGGACTTTAAAGACGTACCCCAGCCCTTCTTTTTTGTGCTGCGGCGAGTTGATTAGGCGGGGCGACGGGCAAAGCCCGGTCTAAATATCTAGGTGGCCAATGGGGCTGCCATCAAGGCAAAACGAATCTGGTGCTCAAACCATAAATTAACGCAACGGTGCTATGCGATCGCGCTGCCCACTCTTGCTCCATCCCCGCGGGAGATGGAATTGGACTACGGCCCATAGTCCGCTGCCACAATCAAGATTTGCTGAAGCTATCGGCATAACACCCTATTTGGGGGGAGATAGCCCGATCAAGATCTGCATAACACCCCATTTTGGGCTTTATGCAGACGATTTTCGGTCTAGTTCCCCCTCGTGGAGGCGATATTCAACTCAAGATTGGGCTAATCATCTTGACCAAAGGTGTTGTGCAGATGAGAAATGGGTAATGAAGCAGGCTCAACACAAGTTATGCGGCTCGTTTGCCAGTTCCGGTGGGTCGGGCGGCTCACCATGAGCATCTCCGCCCGACTCTTGGATGGGGAGAAGCTTGGTTTTACTGAGTTCCGCCAGAAAACCCGAACGGTTGCGCTGGCTGGAAATATTCACTGACTTCGCCTGAGACAAAGGCCCCATCCACCAGAAGGGCGGACTGCTCCGTCAAGGTAAGTTTCCGCGTCGGGCTGCCCTCGGTGAAGTCGACGGACTTCAGATCGACCGACAGCAGATAGGGGGCGTAGGCGGATTCAAAGTAGTAGACCATGTTCTTGTGGTCTGCCATCGTGCGCCACTGGGTTGCGGCGATGTTGGGCTGTCCGGGCGTGGTGATGCCTACGGGTACCGAGACATTGCGGATCACGCTCATCGCGGTGGCAAGGGCTACGTTGGTGTCATCGGACTTGATTACCGTATCCATGTAGTGGCTGGCCCGCACAAAGCGATCGGAAGCCCGATTGGTGCCCGGCAGAAACGTATCGCCGCCCACACTCTGCCAGTAGCCGTTGAGGCCGAGTTGCTGGTCGAAGGCCGGGGAATTGGTCATGACTCCGTACTCAGAGCCATGATGGATGACAAGCTCTCCGTCGATGTACTCGAAGATGGCGGAGTCGCCCGTGGGGTCAGAGAGAGAAAGATGCGCCACCCCCGCCATATCGCCGGGAAGCGTCAGTGCCACGATGTAGAACGGCTCTGCCCGGAGCACCTCCACGGCCTCCTCCACCGTGGCGAAGTTGTCGAGGGCATACTGGGCCCAGGCGGTTAGCGACATCGGCTTTCGCGGGTCGTTGGCTGTCGGCTCACCATAGTCCGACTCAGCGAGATAAAGCGCATTGGCGACGAGACCCTTTTCGTTCATTCCATCAATCGTCGCGATGTCCCAGGCGGCGGTTGTGACGCTGCCGTATTTCGAGACCCAGGTGATCGCCCCTGGTGCTCCCCCGCCGCTGCGGGCCAGACCGCGCGGATAAATCCAGAGATTTGACTCCTGTGATCCGAGCCAATCATTGCTGCGGGTGGTGATGATTGTGTCATCTGGCCCCACATACATGGCGCGGGTGCAGGCCAGCGAGGGTTGAATCGGGGCCACCATGAGCACGAATGACAACATGGCTACTGCGACTCTGCGGCACTTCTGCATTTTCTTCATGGAATGGGTTCCTTCGTTGTGGTGGAAAATAAGATAGGACATCGGCCAAAGAAAGGGGGTTTAGCCCGTTCCTAGCACGAGATTCTGGCGAGACAACCAGTGGGTGCCTGACTGAGCGATCGCATGGAGAACGGCTGGCGTGCAGCAGGGACAAAATAGCCCTTCAATAGGCAGCATAGGCTTCCTTCGGGTGTGGAGAGAGTTTGGGGTTGCAGGACATTGAGTCAGTTGGTGCAAGACGCCGAAAAACCGCTGACTCTGTCGCCTAGGGCAGAATCAACGTATCATCGGTGTTATTGGTCTCTATCTTAAAAAAAGAGGCCATTGGAAATCCTTACCAAATTCTTACCGGGATGCATGATCAGGGGAGAAACGCGATCGCAGCAGCAGACCGAATAGAGTTTGGCCCCTTTCAATTGCAGCCCGACGGACGCCTGTATAAGCGCGGCAATCCGGTGCCGCTTAGCCCCAAAGTGCGAGAGGTGCTGCGCCTTCTAGTCACCTCAGAGGGAAGAATTGTGACTAAGGATGAAATTTTGCAAACCGTCTGGGGAGAGGCGGATGTCTCCGAATCCAGCCTGACCCGCTGCGTCCATTCTTTGCGTCACCATTTGGGCGAAGACCTCAGCGATCGCCCCTACATTAGAACTGTCTATGGCCAGGGCTATTGTCTGGATCTTCCCGTTCGTCGGGTGGCCGCCGATGTGCGGCTCCTGCTTCTACCTTTTACCTCTACCTCCACTCATCCGGCAGCCGATTACCTCTGTACTGCCTTAACCAATAAAGTCAGCCGCTATCTACGCCAGTTTCAAACCCAAGGGATTGCCCTAATTACCTACGAAGTCAATCAGCCAGAGGCAAGCTCTATTCCCTCCAGTCAAAACGTTGCCCAAATTCTGGGTGTTGACTTTGTTTTTGAGGGGCAATTAGCGCGAGAGGCAGGTAGTCTTACCCTGCAAGTGACCCTGCAAAGGGTGAGGGATACCTATTGCCTGCTGAGTCAAACCTTCACCGATCAAGAGTTTGAACTGGATGCCCTGGCTGCAAGGGTGGGTTCAGCCATTGCTCATCAACTCCCCCAGCGGCGCGTCCCCCTACAAAATCCCCGTCTGGTGCGGGCAGCTCAAACGGTGCCCCAGGCCTATGAAGCCTACTTAGAAGCCCATTATCTGTTTCGTCGCCGCAATGCGGATCGCATGAAACAAGCGATCGAACTGTTTCAACTAGCCATTCAATGGGACCCTAACTATGCCCAGGCTTATGTTGGGTTAGCGGGTTGCTATGGACAGTTGATAGGCTGGACGGCCATGACCACTAGTCAGGCTTTTCCACTGGTCAATCAGGCGCTCGATCGGGCAGAGGCGATCGATCCGACCACCCCTGGGTTGCAGGTGCTACGAGCCGCCATGCTGAGTGCTACTGAGTGGAAGTTTGCGATCGCCGATCAGACGTTCAAAGCCGTCCTATCCGAAGAAACCGCTGATATAGAAAGTCTGCTGTACTACGGGCGACACTTATTAGTATCTGGACAATCAGAAGCTGCTCTTGAAGTTTTCCAAACGGTGACTGAGCTAGATCCCTTATCACCCCTTTCCTATGGCATCTATAGCTATGCATTGCACTGTTCCCGTCGCACCGATGAAGCTTTGCAAATGATTGATCGCGGCTTAAAGTTGGAGCCCGATGCCGTAATTTTGCTGTTTTTTCAATGTCTAATCAAAGCCCACGCTGGCCTTTCCAGTGAAGCACTCGAAGCAGGACGAAGGATTCTCAGGCTTAGTCCACCCCTACCAGGTGTCATCTCCATCTATGCTTATGTCTGTGCCTGTGCTGGTCTCAGGCAAGAAGCATTGCAGCATACAGAGCAGGCTAGGAATCAGCATCCTTTTCCTGGCAAAAGCTTAATGGCTCCAACCTTCATTGTTCTAGGCGATCACAACAGCGCGATCGCCTGGTTGGAACAAGCATTAGTCGAATCGGATATAT
>JAIXVO010000609.1 GCA_027482985.1 Cyanobacteriota bacterium | reverse complement strand
CATAGCGATAAGTGTCACGACTGCCTTTGCGGTTGACGGGTTTATTGTGCAGTCTCTCTAAAATCGATCGCAATTTGCCTTTGATCGATGAACCGGGTAGGTAGGGCTGTTGCGTCAATGGATCACGAATCACAGGCTTATCTAAGCCGCCAATATCTAAGGTTTCACCGCCACCCCCAATATGCAGTCCTGTTTCTACCAGGAGAGTACTTTCGATCCGAATTTTACCGACGAGTTGCTTTTGTGGTCTTTCAACAACGGTCATTAATCTCTTCCTCCTGCTGCTTTGTGATAGGCGATCGTCGACTCAAGAAATTGCACCAATCGCTGAAAGTCGCTAATGCTGTAAACTTTATCAATGGCGGCGCTCATCACTTTGCTTAAGGCTTGTACCGATGATTGACGTGCCGCGGCATAAGCGAGTTTGGGTTTGAGCAGCACGACATCTGTTTCAATCTTTGAAAAATCTTCGTCTTCAGGCAAATCAGCTTTGATGCGGTTGACTGCATCCAGAAACTTTCGTACCTGGTTAGTCTTCAATTGATTCTGTTGTAAATAGAAACCAAATTTCTCGGCATGCTCAACCAACTTGCGGATTGAGTAATTGCTAAATCCATTGGTTAGTGTATCGATTTCCTTAATAATAGTTGTGGTGATTTCTTCAGAGCGAGGTTGAGGTTGATTGTCGCGAGAAGGTTGATTCGGTGGCATAAGTGGTTGTTGATGAATTGACTAACGATTCAGTAGTTCGAGCCAGGTGGCGATCGCCCGAAAATAGGGCGCGTTATAGGAACTTTTGAGAGACTGCCGGAAATCAGCGTTGGTGAGAGCTTTATCGGGAAGGCGGGCGAGGGTGTAAGCAACCTTGGGTAGATGCAGGAAATAACGAACATCCCGTACCTGGTCGGGAGATTTTTTCTGCGCCTCCTCAATTTTTGCCTCCTGCACCTGGGCCGTGTTGAGCAAGTTGCGAACGAAACTGCGCGTGTAGCCCTGTCCAACTTCTGCATATAGATGCTTCACAAAAGGCAGTACCCCAAAAAGGGCGGGTTTGTCCACCTTCACAGGAGCGTTTAGATAGGCAAAATCGTCTGGATGCATCACGGTGGGATGCATCCTGCCTAACCATTCATCCCATTTCAAGGCTGCACCGAATAGACCCAAACTGTCGCGCCCATTTCCTTTTGCGACTTTTTCTACTTCCCCAGCTTCTGCTGCTGCCTGATACAGAGGAAACTTGGCTCCAGCAATGCAAACGCCTGCTGAAAGGGTGATATCCGGGTGGTATCCGGTATAAGCCCGAAACGCTTGATAGACATCAAAAGCAAAATCTACAACTTCATTCCAGGCTCCACTGACGAATAAATCATCACCCCCAGCATAGATAAATAACAGATGTTGGCGAGCGCTTTGAGGGGCCAGGGACTCAAATGTGGCGTTACCATCTGCCTGTTTGTGATTTGTGAAATTGACTGCACGGTATGCGGCCAAGCTATTGAGATAGACCTTGAAGAAGTAGGTCATCTGGCGAGATAAACTGGTCAATCGAGGTAAGGTGTAATGGTCGCCTAAGCCTTTGGAGAAGATTTGGCTCAGGCGATCGACATCCATTCGGAGATAACCCACTCGTTCGATCCCTTCGGATGCTTTCGCCATTTCGTTAGCAGATAAGAATCCACACGTTTCGGGACTGGATTGAAAGTAATTGCCTAGCAGCAATGGAATAAATTGATCAGAAGGATATGCTTTAAGAGTCCAATTGTTGATTTGAAATACTATCTCATCTGGTTTCGCCTGCCAGTTAATATGTTCTGTAAGATGGTAATAAATAGATTGAATTAAGATGTCATTATCATCATATTTGCGTGGCGATCGCACAATCGTTTTCACTTCTGGTAAGTGATCACCCAGGGTAAACATTGCTCGACAAGTGGCACACGCTAAAACAGATTCCTCACCCGGAAACGAGCTGAGTGGTTGTAGCTTTTCCTCTGGTTGATCATCACGCTGACAAACTTTGCAGGGTTGAAAACTCGGTCTACGCTCAAGAATTTTGTTGATCTGGTGGACAAACTTGCGCTTCCCTTGTTCAGCCAGTTGGTCATTGACTTGTTGCCAGATTTGGGCGAGTCCAGGCTGATCTGAGTTTGAGGCCGCGTTAAGTTGCTCGACTGCAAAAGATTCATGGGCGATCGCCAAAAACACCTTGCGCTGAAACGTCTCCAGCAACCAATGATTGAACTCAAGCTGAATCTGCTCAAGGACATGCTTGAGATTGTCTGTGGCTGCTACCAGTAGATAAAACTTACTGGCTCCCGAATAAATGACATTCGTGCGAGGTAAGTTGAGTTCGGTCAACAACTGCTGCACTACTTCTTCGGTTGCCAATTCTAAATAGAAACTGCGTGCCCGAAGTGATTTCAGCGCCCCTTCCGAGGAGATGGTGTAGATAAAATTCTGTACCCCCATCAAATCTCCGCCGACCAAAGCCAACTGCTGGTTGGGTGGGTTCTGGGCTAATGCCGCCGCGATCGCTGCCGCTGATTTTGCCTGATCCGCGATCACGATATCGGGGTTGGCATTTTGCCAACTGAGATGAGAACTGTAAACCTCCAGGAACATCATTAACTGAGACAAATTCTCCCAGTCAAGCTGCTGAGTCGCTTGGCAAATATCGGCTTTTAACTGGGTGAAGTCGGTTGGCTGTTCACCGACTGCATAGGGAATTCGAGGGGTGTTTTCCGCTCCATGAAATTCGAGCGACGTTGCTGGACGATAATTAGGTTGGTTGGGGTGTGGGTGTCCATCCGGTAGGTGAATGCGATCAAAGACGAGTTGGAGCGCCGCAGGCTGTTGAGGTGTCGTGCGACCTTCGCCCTTTGCCCAATCTGCGATCGAGATCGCTGCCTGCCGGACCACCTGTAATGCAGCTTGATGGGATGTAGCGGAACTATTGGACATATATTCGAGCAGATTATGGGGGCTATTGAGGATATCCAGCGCGATCGCACCTGCAACCGGACACAATTGTATTTTGGCAAAATAATTCTGTCCAATCTAGCAAACAGAGATGAAAGCCGCCAGTATTAAAAAAGCATATCTGTACTCTATTATTACGATTTGGTGCTAATTTTTAAGAGGATTCAGTAGATTTGATCTCAATCCAGGCTACTGGAAAAATGTGATGATGGCACACGTAAAACCGGGCAGTAGAGGCGAAGTGATTTCATCTGCTGCCATCAGGGTTGCCACCAGTTTTAACAGTGCCCCTGCTCGGCGGTAGACCTGAACCTGTTGCAGGGCACAGTTGACAATCCAATATTCCTGAACACCCTGAGAAGCATAGAGTTTGAGTTTTACTTCGCGCGCTCTTCGAGATACCCGCAAGGGGTCGCGGCGCTCATTTTCTGCGCCTGGAGACAGCACTTCCACAATCAACTCCGGTGCTCCAGTGAGATGTTCTGCCTCATCGAGTAATCGTGCCAACCGCTCGTAACTGGCCCAGACCACATCAGGAATGACGTTATCGGCTTCTGAGAAAATGATGCCGGGAGTGGTGACGGCTCGTCCAACTGCGATTGTTTCGGGTGAACGATTGATTTCAGTGCAAATGGCGACAGCAACCTGTTGATGGCTCCATCGGGGTGCTCTGGTCATAAATAATTCACCATCAATAATTTCGTAGCGGGTGCCGTTGTCTGGTAGTAAATCCAGATCAGCGATCGTCCAGCGAACTCGTTCAGTAGCAGGCTGACTCATGAGGAACCTTTTGAGCGAATGAGTTCATTTTAAGGGATGCACCGGAATGGACACTTAATCCTCTCCTCGTAATGCGTGAGCAACGTAAGCCCCGTTCATCACGTTGCCCAGGAGTTGGGTGGGGACGTTGGTGGAGGTGTAGTAAGTAATTTTCTGACTCAGATGCTCGATCGCGGCATAGCGTCCCCGCACATACACCGCCAATACCGATTCTGGATCCATTTTGTCGGTCACGGCTTGCAATACCTGCTCCAGTTCGGCTTCCTCCAGTTTGGCTCCAGTCGGTTGATAATTCACCAGATCTAAAACCACCACATCGCCATTGAATTTTCGATTGTCAAGTTTTCTGACCTTGGTTCGCGGAAATCGAGCGTTCAACAAT
>JAIXVO010000259.1 GCA_027482985.1 Cyanobacteriota bacterium | reverse complement strand
TGTTCCATGATGCCGCCGATGACGACATTCCCCGTGGCATCCGCGATCGCGTCCACATCAATCTCGACGGCATTTTCCAGGTATTGATCCACCAGAATTGGATGCTCTGGCTCGACCTGAACGGCGTAGGTCATGTAGTGTTCCAGTTCGGCATCGGTGTAGACAATTTCCATCGCCCGTCCGCCTAACACATAACTGGGTCGCACCACGACGGGATAGCCAATCCGCCGCGCAATTTCCAGGGCTTCCCCAGTGCTGCGAGCGATGCCGTTGGAAGGCTGACGAATGTTCAATTGCCGCAGAATCTTGTCAAACTTTTCGCGGTCTTCGGCAGTGTCAATCGACTCCGGTGATGTCCCCCAAATCTTCGTCGGAATGGTGTCTGAATTGGCTTCTAAATAAGTTTTTAAGGGCACTGCTAACTTCAAAGGCGTTTGTCCGCCAAATTGAATAATCACGCCTTCCGGTTGTTCCGCTTCAATGATGTTCAACACATCTTCTTTCGTGAGTGGTTCAAAATAGAGGCGATCGCTGGTGTCATAATCAGTCGAAACGGTTTCCGGGTTGGAGTTCACCATAATGGTTTCAAATCCATCCGCCCGCAGCGAGAACGAGGCATGACAGCAGCAATAATCGAATTCAATCCCTTGCCCAATCCGGTTGGGACCACCGCCGAGGATCATGACTTTGCGTTTGTCGGAGGGCAGCACCTCGGTTTCGGTTTCGTAGGTGGAGTAGTAGTAGGGCGTGAAGGCTTCAAATTCGGCGGCACAGGTATCAACCGTCTTGTAGACCGGAATCACGCCGAGGCTCTTGCGATGGGCGCGGACTTCGTCTTCCGTGGTTTTAGTGGCAAAGGCAATTTGGCGATCGCTAAAGCCTTGCCGCTTCACATCCAGCAGTTGCTCCTGGGTGAGTCCTTTCAGGGACGACCGTTTGAGGAATTTCTCGGTTTCCAGGAGGTCTTGCAATTTGTCCAGAAACCAGGGATCGATCGCCGTTAGTTCATAGATTTCGTCTACGCCCATGCCCATCAGAAAAGCGTGCCGCACGGAGAAAATGCGTTCCGGGTTCGGGGTGCGTAAATTGGCCCGGAGATATTCCAGACTGGGAATCTTTTCGGCCTTGTCACACCCCCACCCGGCGCGACCTGTTTCTAGCGATCGCAGGGCTTTCTGAAACGACTCTTGAAAGGTGCGCCCGATCGCCATCGCTTCGCCCACCGATTTCATTTGCGTGGTCAGAATCGGTTTGGCATCGGGGAATTTTTCAAAGGCAAAGCGGGGAATTTTCGTCACCACATAATCAATCGTGGGTTCAAAACTGGCAGGGGTTTTCTTGGTGATGTCGTTGGGAATTTCATCTAGCGAGTACCCGACAGCCAGTTTTGCTGCCATTTTCGCGATCGGGAAACCAGTCGCTTTGGATGCTAACGCTGAACTGCGAGAGACGCGGGGATTCATCTCAATCACAATGAAGTCGCCAGTATCGGGATTGACGGCAAACTGAATGTTCGACCCGCCCGTTTCCACCCCAATTTCGCGAATAATTTTGACCGAGGCATCCCGTAACCGCTGATATTCTTTATCCGTCAGGGTTTGCGCCGGAGCAACGGTAATCGAATCCCCTGTATGAATCCCCATCGGGTCGAGGTTTTCAATCGAGCAGATAATCACCACGTTATCCGCCAGATCTCGCATCACTTCCAGTTCGTACTCTTTCCAGCCCAGCAGCGATTTCTCAATCAAAATCTGAGACACCGGGCTGGCATCCAAACCGGATTGGGCAATTTCCTCAAATTCTTCCTGGTTGTAGGCAATCCCACCCCCAGAGCCGCCCATCGTAAACGCCGGACGAATAATCAACGGGTAAGAGCCGATCTGTTTGCCAATTTCACGGGACTCCTCCAGAGTGGTCGCCAAGCCCGACGGACACACGGGCACCCCAATTCGCGCCATCGCCTCTTTAAATAACTTGCGGTCGTCCGCCATTTCGATCGCCGGCAGTTTCGCCCCAATCAACTCGACGTTGTACTTGTCGAGGGTGCCATCCTTCGCCAATGCTACCGCCAGGTTGAGCGCCGTTTGTCCGCCCATCGTCGGCAGGAGGGCATCAGGACGCTCTTTTTCAATAATTTTTGCCACCACTTCTGGGGTCAGTGGCTCAATGTAGGTGCGATCGGCGGTTTCTGGATCGGTCATGATAGTGGCCGGATTCGAGTTCACCAGAATCACTTCGTACCCTTCATCCCGCAGGGCTTTACAGGCTTGCGTCCCCGAATAATCGAACTCGCAGGCTTGCCCAATCACAATGGGCCCCGAACCAATCAGCAGAATCTTGTGGAGGTCATTACGACGAGGCATGGTGGAAAACGTCCGAAGGCGATCGCTTGAAAAATCCTAGATATTGTAAATGAATCTCTATGCCAGAGTAGTAACCCCTTAACTTAATCTCTATTTTTTAAGGTTCTGTGGGGCCAAACTGAGGCCAATAATGGGTCAAATGGTTGACCTGTCGGGACAAATGACCATTCGCCCCGACAGCGGTCTATTTTTCCAGACCAGGATTTGATTGCACCGCAGATCCTTGAGCAAAAGGGGGAACCTGTCGAGGGACTGTCCTGCGACTCGACGCGATCGCGGTTAGAGTCACCATTTCATTCCTTGGCGATTGATTCCATCCACGCGATCAATTCTGCGATCGCGGGCAATGGGTGAGAACTGGCACGATTTATGACTGAGGGCTGATTCTCTCCTTCGGTTTAGTTCATAGAGTTGAACTAGCGAATCGTAGGGCTGTAAGTGATCCGCCAACCCAGATGCGGTAAGTGGAACGATTTGTAACTTCAACCGATGTCATGAGAGTGGAGACAGTAAAGCCATGAACCAGAATTCTATTGCTCGTTGGATCAGTGCCAGTGCATTGGCAATCAGTTTAGCTGTAGGCGCGATCACCCTGCCTGCTAGCGCTCAAACCAGCCCCGCTCCCGGTCCTGGTAACACCGAAAGTGTGCAACAAAATAATGCACCGAATCTAGACACCACCCCGTTTCAAGAAACCAAAGGTAAAGCTGATAATTACGGTTGGCTGGGCTTGTTTGGGTTGCTGGGACTCCTGAACTTGCTGCGGAAACCGGAAACACGCACCGCTTATCGTGATCCGAATGTGGTAACTAGTCAGCCTTCCGAGCGCTAATCGAAGGAATATGACTTTAGCTAGATGAAAAGTCTGAATGGAGTCGATACCGTGAAAACGGATCTAAATTACTTAGATTCATACAAGACTTTAGCTTTTGAGTTCAAAGAAAATTAATCAGGATTCTCTTTGGACTCAAAAGTGATTAGACACGGTAAATGGAGAATTGCTATGAATGGTTTTTGGTCAAACGCGATCGCTCGCGTCACTGCTTTTGTCAATAAATTGCAGCTCAAACAAGCTTTAATCATCACTTTAGTGGGTCTGTTAGTCATCACCAGTACAGCTTGTAGTGCCGCTGATCCACACTCCTCCAGCAATGGCGGTGTGAATCAAGGTTCCTACGGCGCATCTCCCTACGACAAGAATGATGGTCCGACGCGAGAGCTGTACAAGCCGACCCAACAACGGGAAGGCGGGATGAACAACTACAACGACGATCCCAAATACGATCGCGCCGAAACCAAAGCTGAAGCCCAAAAAATGGTGAAGCGGGCGGAACAAAATTTAGAGCGGCGGGCAACCAGCCCCAAAGAGGTAATCTCCAATCTCAAGAACGAAAATCCCCTGGATGACAAAGCCCGCGACACGGCGGACAGCATCAAATCCTCCACTGATAAGCTGGTCAACGATTTCTCAGAAGGCACTCTTAAAGGCACCCGTAACGTCAAAGAGAACCTGGATCGGGCAGGCGACAGCGCCCCTCGCATTGTTGACGAAGCTAAGCGTAACGCTGCTGGAGCCATTGACGATGTACAAGAAGGCACTGGTGCCATTCTGAAAGGTGGCAAAAACGTGATCGATCGCGCGGGTGATGTTCTGCAAGATCGCGCCAATGATGCCGCCAATGCCGTCAGCGATCGCCTCTAACTCCCCGTTTTCGTAGTGGTA
>JAIXVO010000771.1 GCA_027482985.1 Cyanobacteriota bacterium | reverse complement strand
TGCCGCCTACTGACGGGGTTCTGTCTCCAGGCATCGGCGATCGCAGGGCGCAATCTGGCATCATAAACAAACGGTATCACCACAAGGATTGATCCATGTCTCGGTCAACATCTGCCCCGCTCCCTCACCCCTTAGTACGGCTCCTGCAATATAGTCGGGCGCATCGCCGAACGGTATGGGCGGCGATCGTCTGCTCCATTCTGAACAAAATTTTTGATCTGGCTCCCCCCGTTTTAATTGGGATGGCAGTAGATACTGTCGTGGAGCGGCAAAACTCACTGCTGGCGGGTTGGGGCATCCGAGACATCACCAGTCAACTCGCCATTATTTCGATTCTGACTTTTGTTGTGTGGGGGTTAGAATCTGTTTTTCAATATGCCTACGATCGACTCTGGCGTAACCTGGCGCAAACGATTCAGCACGAATTACGGATTGATGCCTATGGACATTTGCAAGAGCTGGAAATGTCTTTTTTTGAGGAACGCAGTACCGGAAATTTGCTGGCGATTTTGAATGACGACATCAACCAGTTAGAGCGGTTTCTGGATCACGGTGCGAATGAAGTCTTGCAAGTGACGACCACCGTGATTGTGATTGGGGCGGCATTTTTCATCCTGGCTCCGGAGGTGGCTTGGATGGCGATGTTGCCCATGCCCTTCATTTTGTGGGGATCGTTTGCCTTTCAAGCCAAGTTAGCGCCCCGCTATGCCGAAGTCCGCGATCAGGCGGGACTGGTGAATAGTCGGCTGGCGAATAACCTGACGGGCATGGCGACGATCAAAAGTTTTACCGCTGAAGATTACGAGATCGATCGCGTCACCGTCGAAAGCGAACAGTATCGCCGCCGCAACAGACACGCGATCGCCCTCAGTGCCGCCTTCATTCCACTGATCCGGATGGTGATTTTGGTTGGCTTCACAGCCACGCTATTTTTTGGCGGGATTCAGACTGCCAACGGGCAATTAGCCGTCGGGACGTACAGTGTGCTGGTGTTCATCACGCAACGCTTGCTCTGGCCGCTGACCAATTTGGGGCAAACCCTGGATCAATATCAGCGGGCTATGGCCTCCACGAATCGCGTCATGAACTTGCTCGACACGCCGATCGCCATTCAAACGGGCACTATTCGCCTGCCTGTTGCGACCGTCCAGGGTGAGGTGCGGCTGGACAACGTAACCTTTGCCTACCATGCGGATCATCCTGTGGTCGAGCAGTTGTCGTTACACATCCCGGCGGGCAAAACGATCGCGATCGTTGGTTCTACGGGTTCCGGCAAAAGTACTCTGGTCAAGTTACTCCTGCGCTTCTACGAAATTCAACAGGGTCGCATCACCGTGGATGGACAAGATATCCGCGACCTGAACTTACGCGATTTGCGCCGCTGCATTGGTTGGGTCAGCCAGGATGTGTTTTTATTTCACGGCACCGTCGCCGAAAACATTGCCTACGGCAGCTTTGACGTATCCCCCGACGAAATCATCCACGCCGCCAAACTCGCCGAAGCCCACGACTTTATCCTCCGCCTCCCCCACGGCTACGAAACGATCGTCGGGGAACGCGGTCAGAAGCTGTCCGGCGGTCAGCGGCAACGACTCGCGATCGCTCGTGCCCTACTGAAAGATCCCCCGATCCTGATTCTGGATGAAGCCACTTCTGCCGTCGATAACGAAACCGAAGCCGCCATTCAGCGATCGCTGGAGTACATCACCCAAAACCGCACGACCATCGCGATCGCCAATCGCCTCTCCACCATCCGCCACGCTGACCAAATCTACGTCATGGAGTACGGCAAAATCGTCGAACAGGGCACCCACCCCACCCTGATCGCCCACAACGGCATTTACGCCAACCTCTGGCGCATCCAGTCAGGCTTGCGATCGGGAGAAGTTTAAGCAGACCTCGGAGGTTTGTCAAATCTCAGAGGTCTTAAAAAATGGCTGATGCTAAATGTAGATTTACATTAAGTTCCCATAAAAGATAACTGAATAAAGCATTCACTTAATTTTTTGTCCTCTTCAACGAATTTGGTATTAGATTTTTCAATATACGCTGCAAGACAAGAAGCAACATATTCAGCAAGCTTTACAGGCACAGCATTACCAATTAATTGTTCAAGATCGGTTTTAGATCCTTGAAAAATAAAATTGTCAGGAAAAGTTTGGATATAACTTCTTTCTAGTGTAGTCAAAGGTCTTACCTTGCATGATACCGAAGCCACATCACCAGGATGAGGTTGATACGTTTTCGGTATCGGTCTATTCACTCCCCTGACTGTTGGACTAGGCTCATCAATACTAAATACACCGCGTCTTTTATAGCTCCTTGGATGTCTATAGTAGTACTCAATATCTAATTCTTTTCCGATGCTTTTAAAATATTGCCTAATAGTCATCGGTTGTTCAGCTAAACCCTCTTCTAAATAAGGTTCTATCTTTTTATCCTCTCCATTCATCTCACCAATCCAGAAAAATCTTTTCCTACTTTGTGGAACGCCACAAAAGCTGGCATCAATTATTTTTTCACTTAAGCCATAGTTTGCAGATTTAAACAAATCTCTTGCTTCTTTATATTTAGTGCTTTTTACAAACCTGTCTACATTTTCCATAATAAAAAACTGAGGCTTAATAGCAGTCACTATTTCAGCAAAAGAAATAGTTAGATTTCCTCTTCCCAAACTTTCATCTCGTTTCCCAGCACTAGAAAAATCCTGGCAAGGTGGACCTCCTGCGATAATATCTGGCTTCAAATTCTTAATCGCTTCGAGATACATGTTCGGGTCTTCTAAATCAGCTAAAAATGCCTTGTGCTTGAAATTTCTGCGATATACCTCAACAGCCAGATCCCAACTATCAAAACCTGCAACCACATTAAACCCAACCTGCTGAATTCCAAGCGATAATCCACCACAGCCTGAAAAAAGATCTACAACTCTTAGATTGACTAATTTAAATTTCATCTTTACTCTTGAAAATTTTAATATTTAGCTAAACAATTCTGGGTTGCTTAAAAGAGCTGCATCAAATCGTCTTTCAGGGCTAAGAAAATTTTGACCACCACCAAGCACTATATTTCTGATCTCATCTTTTTTGATTCGAGGATTTGTTAGTTCTGCACAAGCCATATACTGATTTGTGCTCGCACCATTCAATGCAAACGCTTTGTCAGTTTGAGCGTTGTAAGAAAGCGTTTTAATAATATCTGCATGAGGGATTCTGCCTTCCAAAGCAAAATCGAGTAGCATTCTCGACATCCAAATAACAGATCTTGCATGCCGATCTACTTCTTGTTTCCTAGTTAAAGCCTCTCTTGCGGCATTAAAAAAAAGCCTTGTAAAAGCAAAGTCGCTCCATACAAAAGCATCTAAACAATTATCATTAAGCTTGGCTGTCCTTCCCTTTGTCTTCCAAACTGGTTGTAAAACAAAGGGTTCTTGTAAACATAAATTTGATATTAATATCTGATCGATTTCACTCGCTAGATCTAGGACAAAACCTATAATATTTTCCACATTCCACCAAGTAAGTTCTCTACGCACAGATGATGAATCTAGGTAATTAAGTAGCCTTTCCGGAGCATCCTTAAATTTGTATGCAATTCCTAACGCCAGGTAAACAATCGTTGTTGGTCGAACCACAATTTCACAACCATATTGAGCCTCTGGAAGCTTATAAGTTGAATTGTCAGGTAATGCTGTGAGTTTAACTTCTAAACTATGCAAGCACATGTTGCCTATGCTTTTATTCAGTGTCACCAAATCAGTTCTTGGAAATTTCCCTGTAACAATTGTTCTGTAAGGAGTGAAATCAGTTTCAAAAGAAAAGAAAAGATCAGGGGAAAGTGGATTTAACCCAAAAAGAGTATCGAATTCAATCTTTTCGTGCTTAATTTGAGCATTTGCGTCTAAAAGCAAATAGACTGGCTTTAAGCTTTTGCTAGCCATGTAGCAAGACAAAGATACTGGAAAAGCATTATTAAATTTATTTTTTCCCCAACTTGCTTCCTTGGTAAAATCTCTGTTAGAACGTCCCTTTCCCAAGCCAAATAAACCTGGTTCCAGGTTCAATAAATCAGTTCTAATGCTTGTCATATAAATTTTAAATTAGTGAATTAAAATCCTGGTCAAACGGGTCTATTATAGCTGAATATCAAATATTGAGGAGATCTGATTACAATTCAAAAGATTATTTTTTGCTTGCATGAAACTTGCCAATCCAGCCATCAGGAATTTTTTATCGTTCACCGATAAATATCTATGTGTCCAACGAATTGTTGAAGCCTTCAACAATTCGTTTCAACGTTTGCAGTCCTCGTAGCAGGTTGTTGCGATCGTCGGACAGCAGCGTAAATTTATAGGACTGAGCGTATTGGCGGGCGTGCAGTTTGAGGAAGAGATAATCTTCTCCCGTCGTGATTAACCCAAATGCAGGTTGGTCAGCGGGGGGATGAGCCATCATATAGGCCAGGGTTTGAGGCACCGCTTGCAGCACGCTAAACCCGTACTGTTTCGCTTCGATCAGCACCACCCAAAGTTGGTCTTGCAGCACCAATGCATCAATCCGGCCTTCTAAAATCAGATCTTCCGTCGCGACTTCAACCGCAACTGGTTTTTCAGCCCTGATTTTGTAGGGTGGATCATACAGCTGGAGCAGTTCCAGGAGGGGCGACAGCATCCTATAGTGAACCGTGCCCTCAGAAATGGCTCCATCCGCCGCATAGTACAGATAGCACTGTTTCAAGCGATCGCACGTCTGTTGCTCAAGCGCCGTCAATGCTGGCAAATCACTTTGCCACTCTGGAAAAAACTCCGCAGCCAGCGTCGGTGTCAGGTTGAATTTGCGATGAGCCTCGTTGAGGTTCGTGAGCGCTTTCGTAATCGCGGTAATTTGGCTCATCCGGCTCCCCTAAATCATCTTGCCCTCATCTTAACGGGATGAGAAGTCGCAGGTTTTTAAAACCTGCGACTTCTGGAAACCCCTAACTGGTTACAGATCCGTCTTCCTGGAAGCGACTAATTGATTATTCGCAAAGCCGCGTAATTCCAGCACTGTGGAACTGGCCGATCGCGGTAACTTGACCTCAGTGGTGCCGTCTTTCACATCCAGCGATCGCTGCGGTCGCCCATCCAAATACACATCCACGCGGGAGAGGTTTTTGGAGGTGAGGGAGAACGTCAGCTCTGTGGCAGTTTTGGCTGTGACATTGACAGAGATAGTGTAAACCGGGAGTTTCGCCAACAGACTGGCCGCCCGGTTGATCAAATCGACATTGTTCTTGAGCAAATCATTCTGCGTCAGGTAATGCCGCTCATCGGGCACAATCCCTAGGTCTTCCACTGGTGTCCCG
>JAIXVO010000490.1 GCA_027482985.1 Cyanobacteriota bacterium | reverse complement strand
GATTAAGCGGCGCACCTTGGCACTCTCAAAATCGCCCACAATGCCTAACAACACATTTTGCGGGGCGTAATATTGCTCGTAAAAATTCACCAGATCGGGACGGGTAATATTCTCCAGGGTGCTGTACTCCACCGTCCGCCCATAGGGACTGGTGGCCCCATAAATCAGCTTCCCAAATTCGCGACCCGCAATGCCATTCGGGTCATCATTGCGGCGGGCAATGCCCCCTCGCTGCTGGACTTTGGCCAGGTTCAGTTTGGTTTCGGGGAAGGCGGGCGATCGCAGCACTTCGGCAAACACATCCAACACGGGTTCGAGATCTTCCGACAGGGCACTAAAGCCTGCCGATCCTGCCGTTTCAGACATCCCGGTTTCTACCGAAGCCGCCCGTTGTTCCAGGAAGCGATTCAGTTCATCGCCCGATCGCTTCTGCGTCCCCCCCGTCCGCATCACCGTCGCCATCAGATCACTCAGCCCCACCTTGTCGGCAGGCTCCCAGCGATCGCCCGTGCGAATCAGGGCAGTCCCCCCCACGAGCGGCAATTCGTGGTCTTCCATCAAGTACACACTCAGACCATTCGCCAGTTTGAACTGAGTGTATTTGGGAACCGTGACCTCTGGAATCGGGGGAAAGGTGAGCTCTGTGAAGTGCCGAGGGGTGGCGCTTTGGGCAGGTAAACTAAAGGTCAGCAGCAGCAGGCAGAGGGGAATGGCGAGGAGAGAAAAGCCCACCACCCCGATTTTGATCAGGCGTTGACGGCGATCGCGTGCGCCCGTCTGTGCCAGCTCTTGATTTTGCATGATTCTCCGACCTCTCCGCTGCATACGCTTCTTGCTATCCCAACAATTCATCCACTGCTACCCTAAACCCTGGCAGCACTTTTTGCGTCATTGCCACTTGCCCAGCTACAAAAATTTCTCGCGTCTCGGCAGTCACCCCGATCACCCACCGATTTTCGGGAAAAATAATCCACACTTCCTCGCCACCAGCAGCTAAATACTCCTGCGCTTTCGCAATCACCTCTTCCGCAAAATCCGTCGGCGAAACGATTTCAGCACTGAGGGGAAAACTTTGCGGCAAGGTGGCTAACTCGCCATACTGCGCTACCAATTCCGGGGTCAGGTAAGCCACATCTGGCACCCGCCCCTTTTTATTCGTCCGACAGGGCGCTTCTGTGTAGACCTTCCCCCCGCACTGCTCGGCGTTGATAAAGCTTTGCCAATAGAAGGCTAGTAAGGCTTGAATCTCACTATTTCTCAGTGTCATCCCTGATGTTTTAGTCGGTGCTCCATCGATCCAGATGGCGGGACGCTTCTCCACCAGCTTTCCATTCACCCACTCCGTACCTTCTGGTGGATTTTGTACCCAGTCTTCCAGGGATTGAATGAGGGGGAGATGAGGTGACACCGGAGTGGAGACCATGACAATTACCTTGCATCGTGATCTGTTTTAGTGTAGCGGTTCAAGTCTGTTCATTTAATCCCGACAAATTTTGTCGGGTATGTTTGACCGGGTGATTTTAATCCTGTTACGATGCCAATCAATGGAGAACAGTTAGAGACGTAGCGAGATTTCAACCCATGAGCCAAGCCACCCAGACCAAAACTCAATCCACTGCTGCCACCTTTCGCGCTTTGAAGTGTAAGGAATGTGGCACCGAGTACGAACCGAAGGCGATTCACGTTTGCGAATTCTGTTTCGGGCCGCTGGAAGTGGCATATGACTACAGTGAAATTCGGCGGCGCGTGACCCGTGAAAGTATTCAAGCTGGTCCGCACTCCATCTGGCGCTACCGGGAATTTTTGCCCGTGGACTCTGACCAACCGATTGATGTGGGAACGGGCTTAACCCCCCTGGTGCAAGCCAATCGGTTAGCTCGGCGGTTAGGGCTGAACAAGCTTTACATCAAAAACGATGCCGTGAATATGCCCACCCTCAGCTTCAAAGATCGGGTGGTGTCGGTGGCGCTGACGCGCGCGCGGGAATTGGGCTTCTCCACGGTGTCCTGCGCCAGTACCGGGAATTTGGCGAACTCCACTGCCGCGATCGCCGCTCATGCCGGACTTGATTGCTGCGTCTTCATCCCCGCTGATCTGGAATCTGGGAAGGTGATGGGCACCCTGATTTACAGCCCGACTGTGATGGCGGTGCAAGGTAATTATGACCAGGTGAATCGCCTCTGCTCGGAAGTCGCCAACACCCACGGCTGGGGCTTCGTCAACATCAACCTGCGGCCTTACTACTCCGAAGGTTCCAAGACGCTGGGTTACGAAGTGGCGGAACAACTCGGTTGGCAATTGCCGGATCATATTGTGGCACCGCTGGCTTCCGGTTCCCTGTTTACCAAGATCTACAAAGGCTTCCGGGAATTTGTGGAAGTGGGATTGGTGGAAGATAAGGCAGTCCGGTTCAGTGGCGCTCAGGCGGATGGGTGTTCTCCCATTGCTCAGGCTTTCCGGGAAGAGCGGGACTTCATTACGCCCGTGAAACCCAGCACGATCGCCAAATCGATCGCGATCGGGAATCCGGCGGATGGTGTGTATGCGCTGGATATTGCCCGCAAGACGAATGGCACGATTGAATCGGTATCGGACGCAGAAATCGTGGATGGCATCAAACTGCTGGCGGAAACTGAAGGGATTTTCACCGAAACGGCAGGTGGTACGACGATCGCGGTGCTCCAAAAATTAGTCGCTGCTGGCAAAATTGATCCCGATGAAACCACTGTGGTCTACATCACCGGGAATGGCTTGAAAACCCAGGAAGCGGTGCAAGGCTACGTGGGCGAACCATTGACCATTGAGCCAAAACTCGATAGCTTTGAACGGGCACTAGAGCGTTCGCGCACCCTGGATCGCCTGGAATGGCAACAAGTGTTGGTGTAATTCCGCTCGCCACTTTCCTTTCGCCAAAATTATAATCGGATATGGGAGAGCAGCGTAGATGACTCGATCTAGGCTGCTTTCATCCGGTCAATGACTGTTCAACATTGCAATCAATCTCATTCCTGAAGACTATGGCTGTTAAAGTTTTGATTCCCACTCCGCTGCAAAAACTGACCAACGACCAGGCAACGGTCGAATGTCAGGGTACGACAATCGCCGATCTGCTGAACTCGCTCGAATCCAGTTGTCCCGGCATTAAAGGACGGTTGTGCGATGACAATGGCGAACTCCGTCGCTTCGTCAATTTCTATGTCAACAGTGAAGATATTCGCTTCCTGGATGGCATCAACACGGCTCTGAGTGATGGCGATGAAGTCAGCATTATCCCCGCGATCGCTGGGGGTTGAGTTGTCGGTTGGGTTGAACATCGTGAAACCCAACACTGGTCTAAGCTGGTTGCGTTACGCTAGCGCCCTCTACGACCGTGAAATGCAACTGACTCTGGTGTTGTTGGGTTACGCTAGCGCTAACCCAACCTACGCGATTACGCAACTTCTCTGTTTGGCTGCTAGAAACTGCCGAAATCGGCATCGAATAAATCATCAGGGAGGTCAGCTGGAATCACTTCGCAATCCAGGCTGACCTTTTGGCTTTCACGCTGAGTTTGAATTTCGACCGCGATCGCCTCTAGCCGAATATTCATGCTGTCGTAAGGTGCCATGATTTGGGTGGTCGCTTCCAACTCATCCATACCATTGGGGAGGAAGTCGACCAACCAGCGGGGGCCATCCAACAGGGTGCGTGTTTGGCGATCGTTGATCCACAGTTTGACGTAAATCTTGGGTAACAGGTTGGGTAGTTTGACCCGGATGTGAATCATTTGACCTGCCACAATCTCGTCAGTCCCCAATTCCACAATGGGTACGGGAACAGCCTGATCAGCGGGTAATAGCAAGGGATTGACCAGATTTGCTTCCGACTGGGAGGGAGTCGCCTCGGGTTTCGATCGCGATCCCGCCCGCTTGATCCATTCCTGCCAAGCCGGATCATCATCGACCACCACTTCCGTCGAGGTTTCCAGCTCGGGGTCGGCAACAGGCTTGAGTTCTACCGCGATCGCGACGGGTACTGGTTCCTGATCAGTCGGCGCATCGGGTTGCGGCAAGGTCAGTTTTAACAATGTTGTCAGTTCATCGTCCGCAGCCATCGAACTGAGGCGAGTCAAAAATTTGTCTTGCAGGTTCAAGGCTTGAAAGGCACTGCGAATCGGTGATGAGAGTTCATCCAGGCGGGCTAAATCTGCCTGCCCATGGCTAACCGTTGGCGGGGTGGGAGGTGCAGGTGCCGGATCTGCGGCGGAGCGATCGCTGTGACTGATCTCCGATGTCGCGACAGGCGAAGCGGCTTCACTCGGTTCGGGTAACTCTGGCAGCAACATGGATTGCATATCCAAGTCGCGATCGCCAAAAACGACATCCTCTTCCACCGGGGGAACCGCAACGGCTGTACTGGTAGCGGCACTGGCGGCTCTACTCCCTCCCAAAAACACAGGCAATTCTAATTTCCGTTTACCAGCCTGCTCAACATCGGGTTCATGCAGCAAGGGGGGCAGGATTTGTTTGCGGGAAGATTTTTGAGGCGGAGTAGCGACGGCGATCGCGGGTGATGCTTCGGGGTCTGTCATCGACTCTGGCACTGGAGCCGCCATATTCAAGAAAGACAGATCCAATGTTTGCCGTTCTCTCTCTTTTTGTAATCGTTCGGAAAATTGAGCGACCACATCGGCTAATTCGTCTTGCTCAGCCTGTGCCGCCAATGCCGACTGCACTTTTTGCAACTCGGCCACCAGCCCTTGCGGGTCAACCGTCACCGTGAAATTAAAGGTTTTCAGCGTGACTAACACCGATTCGGCTCCCGGCAACACCCCGGCAATCATGACTTCGCCCAACAACAAATGGGTGTCGAGGTGCTCCGGCAGGTTGCAGAGAAACCGGAACGCTAGGGGCGCGGCTCCCACCGGGAAGGACTGACAGGCATGGAACAACACTTTGGACGTTTGCGGATCGCGCAGTTGCAGTTGCAATTCTTGCGGCACAGATCCTTCTAATTCCGGTTCCACGGCATTCGCATCGGTAGTTGCCAGCCCAGCCGCAACAGCCTCAGTGGGAATTGCCTCAATGCGACCCGCGATCGCCAGCGATTCGCCTCTCGCCGCCAGCCAGCCATCCTGAGCCAGCACGATTCGCAATTGATTCACATCGAGGGTTGGGATCACGGGGGGCGTTTCCGGTAGAGAGGGCTGAACATCAGGGACGGCGGCAACAGTTTCAGGCGCGATCGCGGCGGGTTCCACCGTTGCCTTCAGATTAAATTCCTGGAAAATTTCTTCAATCAGTTGATGGGATAAATGATCGGTCATCTCCACCAACCGATCCATCGACACACCCAGGGCTTGGGCGATTTCGACATTCAAAGCAGCGACTTCCTGAACCGACGGCGCATCGGGGGCGATCGCCGGTTCAGCTTCCGTCTCCATCACTGGTGCTGCTATATCGGCGGCAGGAGGAAGCGCGATCGCGGTAGCGGCAGGGGCATCATCCCAACTGTCCTCTTCCAGATCGGTACAAGGCGCAACCCGTAAGCGGACGGCATGGTGCAATACATCTCCCACCAAATCAGAAAGAGGGTCGCTGAGGAAACAGCACAATTCCCAATTACCCGCTTGCAGGGAGGTGAAGGGCGCGACGACCATCAAGCCATTGCGGTTGGTGCGATTGGTGCGCTTTTGAATGCGGCGCTTCGGAGGATCTTCTTCCGTTGCCAGATGGCAGACGCGAATATTAATATCCGTATTGGGATGATCCGTTTGCACGACGATGCGATATCGTCCTTCCAGGATCTCCATATCTGGCGAGTCCAAAGGCAACCAAGAGCGATCGCCGTATTTTTGCAAGAGAAATGTCCACTCTTTCATGACTGACCTCCGCGAGTGCCAATGGACTCAAATAGGAAAACTCTACATCTAGCGTTCAACAACCAACAAAATCACCCTCTGAACGCCTAAGCTTACTAGATGTAGTAAAAAAGTGGAAGATCTTCACAAAAATT
>JAIXVO010000433.1 GCA_027482985.1 Cyanobacteriota bacterium | reverse complement strand
CTGTCTCGCTGCACCTGCGATCGTTCTCCCCCTCCGCTGCGCCATTCTACTCGTTAACCTCAACTGGGATGCAGAGTGACGCTTGGGAGAGACGAATTCTCGTGGGTAAATTTCTATGCTGCAAGAGTCGAACTGAAGTTGCCCGATGATTTACACTCCAGAACAACCCGCGCCGCCATTGCCAACACCGTCTCCCGATCCGTTACCTGCGCCGGAGCCAGTGCCCAACCCGATCCCTCAACCGCTGCCGGCACCGGTGCCCGAAACCGTTCCGGCTCCGATGCCGCAGCCAGTGCCCGCCCCGATGCCGCAAACGGTGCCATAACCCGCGATCGCGGGACTTCCAGTTGGGCCAACCGAAACCGCAGCCTAGCCCTTAAAATAAAAGTCGGTCTGGAGTGCTGTGGCGCTGACCGACTTATACCCTCCAATGAATGATTCACCATGCTAAGAGCTGGGATTGTTGGCCTGCCCAACGTCGGAAAATCTACTTTATTTAATGCGTTGGTCGCCAATGCCAAGGCTACCGCTGCCAACTTTCCCTTTTGCACGATCGAGCCGAATGTGGGGGTGGTGGCAGTGCCCGATGAACGGTTAGGCGTATTGGCGAAGATCTCCAGTTCCGCTGAAATTGTGCCGACGCGGGTGGAATTTGTGGACATTGCTGGACTGGTGAAAGGAGCCAGTCAGGGCGAAGGCTTGGGCAACCAGTTTTTGGCGAATATTCGGGAAGTAGACGCGATCGTGCATGTGGTGCGCTGCTTTGAGAACGATGACATCATTCATGTGTCGGGTTCAGTAGACCCGATTCGCGACATTGAGGTGATTAACCTGGAACTGGCGCTGGCGGATTTGGGGCAGGTGGAAAAGCGGCTCGATCGCGCCAAAAAGCAAGCCCGTGGCAATAAAGAAATTCAACTCGAAGTCGATGCGCTGGAAAAACTGCTGCCTGTCCTCAATGACGGTAAGCCTGCTCGTCAGGTGGTGTTGACGGAAGAAGAAGAACTCGCCGTGAAAGCGCTGGGCATGTTGACCCAAAAACCGATCATTTATGCCGCGAATGTGTCAGAGGATGACCTCGCGACCGGGAATGAATGGGTGGAACAGGTGCGCCAATTGGCCGCGACCGAGAATGCCCAGGTGGTAATTGTCTCTGCCCAGGTGGAATCGGAATTGGTGGAATTACCAGAGGCAGAACGCGCTGACTTCCTGGAATCGTTAGGGGTGCAGGAAGGCGGTTTGAAATCTCTGATTCGCGCCACTTATGAACTGTTGGGTCTGCGTACCTACTTCACCACGGGTCCCAAAGAAACTCGCGCCTGGACGATTACTGCTGGCATGGTGGCTCCTCAAGCAGCCGGGGTGATTCACACCGACTTTGAACGCGGCTTCATTCGTGCCGAAACTGTCGCCTACCAGGATTTGGTCACCTGTGGTTCCATGCCTGCCGCTAAGGAAAAGGGCTTAGTCCGCAGTGAAGGCAAAGAATACGTGGTGCAGGAAGGGGATGTGTTGTTGTTCCGGTTTAATGTGTAGTAAGAGGCAGAGGGCAGGGGGCAGGAGGCAGGAGCCTGAAGTCAATCCTTGTAGGGGACGGTAGGGGTACGGTTGGGAGGGGTGAACGAGATGCGGAAGGTTGAAGTCGTGCCCCCTGATCCTAAATGGCGATCGCGGTTTGAGCAAGAAGCCCAAGCGATCGCTCCTCACCTCGCTAGCAATTTGGTCGCGATTCATCACATTGGGAGTACGTCGATTCCGGGCATTTATGCCAAACCGATTATCGATATTTTGATCGAGGTGCAAGACATTCACCGGGTGGATCAGCCAGCCGGGGGGCTGCAAAGTCTGGGCTATGAGGCGATGGGGGAGTTTGGCATCCCAGGACGGCGCTATTTTCGCAAGGACAATGAGCAGGGCGATCGCACTCATCATGTGCACATCTTTCAGGTGGGTGATCCCGAAATTAAGCGGCATTTGGACTTTCGGGATTATTTGCGATCGCAGCCGGAAATTGCTCAGACTTACAGCGAACTCAAACGGAGACTGGCAGCGGCACATCCTCATGACATTGAAGCGTATATGGATGGCAAAGATCCATGGATACGGGCGATCAATGAGCAACTCGCAACGGAGGATTTTCTGAGAGGGTTGTAAAGTTTTATTTAGAAATGTTCACCTTCCATGATACTGTGAAAGGCAGGAAGCAAGCGGCTCTGGGCTTGCCTTGTGCCTCCCACTTATCCACAACATTGCAGGTTCACTTATGTCTTTTACGATCGAGTCTGCGCGTAGTATTTTCCCGAATACCTTGTCTGCTGATGTGGTGCCCGCCATTATTGCGCGGTTTAACCAACTGAGTGCCGAAGATCAACTGGCCTGGACGTGGTTCGCCTACATGGAAATGGGCAACACAATTACCGTTGCGGCTCCTGGGGCGGCCAGTATGCAGTTTGCGGAAGGGGTGTTGTCCCAAATTCGGCAGATGACCGCTCAAGAACAAACTCAGGTCATGTGCGATTTGGCGAATCATGCCGATACGCCCATCTGCCGCACGTATGCCACCTGGAGCGCCAATATCAAGCTGGGGTTCTGGTATCAGCTCGGCAAATGGATGGACGAGGGCATTGTGGCTCCCATTCCCCAAGGCTACCAACTATCGGCGAATGCGGCGGCAGTGCTGGAAGCGGTGAAGAATGCTGATCCGGGGCAACAAATCACGATTTTGCGCAACTCGGTGGTGGATATGGGCTTTGACCCCGGCAAGTTGGACGGGTATACCCGCATCTCGGAACCCGTGGTGGCACCGAAAGAACAGTCCAAACGGACACAGGTCACGATCGAAGGGGTGACGAATCCGACGGTGTTGTCTTATATGGACAACATGAATGCCAATGACTTTGGGGCTTTGATTGAGTTGTTTGCGACGGATGGGGCTTTGCAACCGCCGTTTCAACGCCCGATTGTGGGGCGCGACAAGGTGTTTCGCTTTTTTGTGGAAGAATGCCAGAACTTGAACCTGTTGCCCGAACGCGGTGTGGCAGAAGCGACGGATGATGGCTATACCCAAATTAAAGTTACCGGGAAAGTGCAAACGCCCTGGTTTGGTGCGGGTGTGGGCATGAATATGGCCTGGCGCTTTTTGTTGACTCCTGAGAACAAGATTTTCTTTGTGGCGATCGACTTGTTAGCGTCTCCCAAAGAACTCCTGAATTTAGTGCGTTAATCCCGATTGTTGATCAGGATAAACCGCTGCGGTTGAGCCGCGATCGCCCTGCCGCGATCGCGGTTGATTTGCCATAAATTTTATTTTGAAAATTCGCTTTCCATTTCACAATGCAATTAGCCAACATTCAATGGTCTCAGACCGAACAAGACATTGCCCAAGTCGCATTAGCAACGGCTTATCAACGGGAAAGCACGGCATTGCTGCAAGAGGTGCGCGATCGCACCCAGGCGATCGCCAATCTGGAAGAACTGTGGGCGTTGCATGATTTTTTGAGTGCTCGCCGCCATGAAATCGAAGGGAAGTATGTCTTTGAACCGATTTCGCTGATTTTTGTGTTTGCCCAGTTAGTCCAGGAAGGGTGGCTCCAATTGGCTGATTTAACCGGACTTGACCCTGATAAACAAACTAAAATTGTGGCGCTCACTCGAATGTAGATAAGATGCAGTTCTGAATGACGGCGTTGGGTTAAATCACTTTGTGGGCAGTGTAAAATCAGTCTGCTAGTCGTGGTTTCCGCAGGGTGAATTGTGGGTATTAGTCGAATTGAGCAACCCGAGAAAAAGCATTTTGGGTATTATGTGCGGCTGAATTGGCGCGGCACTCAGTATGCCAAGTTTTTTGCAGACAAAAAGTACGGGGGTACGCCGCAAGCGCTCAAGGCGGCAGAAGCTTACTTTGATGAATTGGATCAGCAAATGCCCCTCGACAGTCAGGTGGGGCGGATGACCGCGCGCAACACCAGCGGCATTGTCGGTGTCAGTCGCACCAAATCCTCCAGTCGGGGGCACAGTTATGAGTATTGGCAAGCCCGGTGGGGTTACGGGAACGAGCGCAAAAGTGCTAAATTCTCCATTCATAAGTACGGTGAGGAGGAAGCCAAACAACGCGCGATCGCCGCTCGTCAAGCCTGGGAAAAAGCATCCG